>CAZNNK010001340.1:0-1700 GCA_964574085.1 uncultured Coleofasciculus sp. | reverse complement strand
CTTTTTCATATCCAAGTTTTTCGTCGGCGTCTCTTCAGGAAAAATGTGCTGCCAAATCTCAGTTCTAGCCTCAGCATCAGGAAAGGGAAATTTAACCGAAAAATTAATCCGACGCAGAAACGCTTGGTCTAATGACTCCAACAGATTCGTCGTCAAAATTGCCAATCCTTGATACGCTTCCATCCGTTGTAGTAAATAACTCACTTCCACATTCGCATGGCGGTCATGGGAATCTTTCACTTGAGTTCGTTTGCCAAACAAAGCATCCGCTTCATCAAACAGTAAAATCACTCCACCCGTTTCCGCTGCATCAAAAATTCGCCGCAAATTCTTTTCCGTTTCGCCAATATATTTACTCACCACCGCACTCAAATCAATCCGATAGACATCAAGGCGTAATTCCTTTGCCAATACCTCCGCCGCCATCGTTTTCCCCGTACCACTCGGTCCAGAAAAGAGAGCGCTAACTCCTAAACCGCGTCCTCCTTTTCCCGCAAATCCCCACTCTTGATAAACTTTTGCTCGTTGTCGAACATGAGCCGCAATCTCCTGTAATGTATTTTTTTCTCGTTCAGGTAAAATCAATTCCTCCCAAGTCGCTACCGCATCAATCCGTTGTGCTAAATCATCTAATCGGGGACGCGCTTGAGTGCGACAGAAATCCCATAAGTGAGTTTGCAATGGAGAAAAAGGATTCTCTATTTTTGGTTTTGAGGTTTGGCTTTTAGATTTGCGAGTACGCCTTGAAGAGGAAGCAGGTTTCTCCGGTTCTTTCTCCTTAGGTTGCTCGGTTTTGACTGGAGGAAACTCCATCCCTTCCAGCGATAAACAAGCGGCTTGAATGGCTAGAGGATTAAGATTAAAATGAGACACTAGCGTATCGAGTTGTCCATTTAATTCTGACGCTGTGGAACCGAGATACGACTCCCAAATCAGCTTTTGTTCCCTGTGGCTTAGTTGACCCACATCTAACGTAATCATCGGGCGCTGGTTTTGTGGTTGTCGTTCTTGAGTGCTAAGAATTAAAGGCAGATTTAAATCTTCAACAAACTGAGAGATAGCCAACTCTCGCATCCCATCAGTTTGATTCAGTTCATCGCAGGTGAGTAAGAGGGCGCTGTTGGTTAATATAGCTTCTCGTAAACACCGCTGTTTTAATTGATAGAGTTCATAGGGATTAAGGGGAAGCAGAGATGCGGAAATTAAGTTCAGACGTAAACCCAAAGCACTACAGCCAGCCGCCGCAATGGTATGTTTTGCGCCGATTTCAGCACCACACAATTGAACGATAGGAAAGATAGATGTCGGTCTTTTCTGAGACCAAGTGGCGATAAGTTGCTCGGTGAGTTGTTGGTAGGACGGGGGAAGAGAAGATGGAGGTAAAAAGGGTACAGGTTTGAACATACCAATCAAGTCATCATCCTGGCAAGGTTCACCTATGAGATAGCAAAAAATGCGCCGATTAATGCGTATAGGTGAGTGAGCAAGTGTTTGACCGTATGTAAATTCAATCAGTTGCCAGTATTGCAAAGGAGATTCTGAGGAGAAAGCACTTAAATGAGCTTCATGACAAGTAGCAAAAGCCAAATCTAGAGTCGGATAATTTTGCTCTTGATGTCCGTGAAATTGGCTACACAAGACTTTAAATTTTCTGTCTAATTCCATCCCGACGCACAACAAGAGGATATATTGCTCAAAGG
>CAZNNK010001339.1:0-1705 GCA_964574085.1 uncultured Coleofasciculus sp. | reverse complement strand
TCCCGATCGCCAGTAAGATAAAGCTAATGGCAGTATGAATTGCCATGCCTGTATAGGAGCCAACACTATAAAAGACAGGAATTTGATAGAGATGACCAATTAACCCCAGAGACGCCACCAAGAAAACCAAGATCGTAAAAAACTGGGCTGAAAGATAAACCTCTCTCCCTAACAGCAGCAACGCCGAACCCAATAGCAAAAAGTTAGACGCCGTATTCGGTGCCATCCGCCCCCCAGCAGCCGCGTCTACCGCATCAGGGCGTTCCTGAATGAGCAGTTGGTCAATACCAAAGTTGAGATTAAAACTATATTGAATAATAGTCAGCAAACCCAGGACGATGACGAACACCGCGAGTACCTGTGACCCAATCAAGGATGACCGATAGGGTGAGGGCTTTTTGCGTTTCCCCTTACCCATAAGCCACAGATAGAGAGAAGCACCACTAATAATAAAGCCAATAGCTGTATTGGCTTTCATCGTGACCAATCCCGGTACAACGCTTTTAAATAGGGACAGGTTAAACATCCAACCCAACAGCCCCAAACAGCCAATCCCGATGACAATGATACTGACAGCTTTAGAAACGGATTTGAGTTGTTTACTCAGAACCGAAGCGGGTCGAATATTAGGCGGTTGGATGTAGTCATTAGTCATGGCTTGATGAGGGAGATGAGGGAAATAAGGGAGATGAGGGAGACACGGGAGATGAGGGAGATTTCACCCTGATGTCACTAAATATAATCAGTGTCACTAACCTTTCACTTCCCTACCACTCTTAAATCTGTGAAATCAGTGTCACTAACCTCTCACTTCCCCACCCCACTCTCTCCAATAAATCTGTGAAATCAGTGTTTTGACAAACTACTACTTAGCGTACCGTTTCCATCCAATTAATACACTTATGCATCTGTTGGCGCATGGTTTCTTGATCTGCATGATACCGCCGTCCATGTCCTGGAAGTACCCACTCAAACGGATAAGTCGCCAAACGTCGCATCGAGTTGAGTAATTCTGACCAGGAGTACCAGCAGACGTGGCGAAAGGCATAGAGTTGATTAAGACGATCAGACCAAGCCAGATGATCCCCACTAAACAGAAACCGTTGCTTATAGAGTAAAACAGTATGACCTTTAGTGTGACCCGGAACCGGGATAATGAACAAATCTGGGGAAAGTGCGATCGCGTCATTCCCAGTTAACTGAATTTCCACATCGCGAGTCTTGGCGGTAATATCATCACGATGCAGAATGCGATCGCAGCCAAAATGATCTCGAAACTTTTCATGGTCGGCTATATCATCACGATGGGTAAGATACAGATAGCGAATATCCCCCTTCTCTTCTAACCGTTTAACCAACGCTGGCGTAAATCGGGGCGAATCCACCAAAATATTCCCCTGATCCCGCACAATCAAATAACTCGCCGCCCCATAAGACGCTTCTGCATGATACCCACAGTGGTAAACATTATCCGCGATCGGAATTGGAAACGTCTCCTGAACCTCTTTAATATCCTTCGGCTTATCAACCGTACCAATCGAAGCCGTAGGACACGATAGCAACGCCTGCATCGCCGCTAACCGTTCAGCCTCATTCGTCGGTTGATGATAAACTGCTGATTGTGCATCCGCCCGATGGAAGACATTGGGTGCCATCCAGCGACAGGTATTGTAAAGTTTCAATAAGAATATAGTCAGATGTAGTC
>CAZNNK010001338.1:0-1705 GCA_964574085.1 uncultured Coleofasciculus sp. | reverse complement strand
TTGTAATGCGAGCATCTTGCTCGCTACCCATTCCCAATTTAAATGCGTGACAGCTTAAGTTTTGTAAACAAACCTCAAACCCTTACAAAGGACGTAGCTTGCTTCTCGCGAAGCGAGTATGACGAATGACGATCCCCACCGTTAACTTTAATTGTCCCCACCTACTTACTTAAGACTTCCTGTGAAAAGTCAGAACCGGAAGCAATACCTAATTTAAATACATCTTCGATGAATCCTCGTGTTTAAGTAAACATCAAATACTTTGGTCAAAAATTATATTTATTTTATATTTTCAAGGAAAATACTTTTAAGAAGGAATTTTGATGCAAGCTTTGTAGTAGATTAATCCTAATAAAATTTCCTGTAAATGTCTAGACTTGGGGGAAACAAAAATATATAACTTTCCGGATGACATTAATTGAATCTGTATGTTATTCGTAGGAACAAAGGAACAATGCGTATAAAAACAGCCAAATAGCTATAATTAGGGTTTCCTTCTCAAGAAATTCCTAAAAATAGTATGTTTGACTGATAGGCATTGTTTGGTTCAACACTTTCTTGGTTGATAAAGTGTTCTACTCATGTATTTTCAAAAATAAGGAGTCAACGTGTTAGAACTCAAACGCGATCAATTAGGACAATTCAGCAGTATTGAATCGTTCCGCGCTCTGGTTGAAGGGATGACCGACGCCTTAGGTGAAAAGGCGACAGCCGTAGCGCTGACGGCTGCTGGTCGTAAGCACGGACAAGAACTGGCGGAAAAGTTGGGATTCAAAGGGACGACCCAAAACTTGGAAGATGCGACTAAGCAAATCGCCGAGGTTTTGGGTGAAGAGGGTGCTCGCTTGTGCATCATTGACAAGATTACCCAAGAAGGTGACACTGTCAAGGTTTACACCACAGAAACCCTCTGCGCGATCGGCGGAACTGAAGGAGAGCCTCCCAAATGTACCTTTACCCTAGGTTTGGTCTGGGGCGTTTTAACCGAACTGCTACAGCAGAAATTGAAGGGTTCACAAACAGAGTCAGTCCTTCGAGGTGACTCTTACGACCTGTTCGAGTTTATTACTGTTGAGTAATTCAACAAAAAGCAGCTAAGAGGATTGCTCTGCTATCACACTCAGCAAATCTTCTCTTAGCCGCCTTATGCTCATCGTGAGCTGACTGGGTAGCCTTACCGTTTGGGCTAAAACCCAGAAGTAGGTAACTATAACATCGAACCAGTCAGCCATGCTTGTTTTCGTTACACAACTTAACTTCATTGTCCTCTATTAACGTTAAGGAGAAACACAAGAATGGGAATCAATACTCAAAAACTGAGTCATCTGGTTCAGAATTTTGTCTCGACAACAGCTGATGTGGTCGGTGCTGCGATTGTCACGCCGGATGGTTTACCCCTGGCGTCTAGCTTACCCGGTTCAGTGGCTGAAGAGCGGATTTCCGCCATGTCTGCTACCATGCTGTCTCTGGGTGAACGGATTGCCAAGGAACTCTTGGGAGGTCAAACGAATCGCATTTTAGTCGAAGGGGATGACGGCTACAGCATTATGACCGACTGCGGTCCAGAAGCAGTGTTTATCGTTCTGGCTGGGAAAGATGCCAAACAAGGCGCTCTCAACTTGGATATAAGTCGAACCGTTACCCAGATTAAAGTCAGTTTGGGTTAATTCGGTCAGTCTCCTATTTGCACCCCGGCTTTTTTAAG
>CAZNNK010001337.1:0-1706 GCA_964574085.1 uncultured Coleofasciculus sp. | reverse complement strand
GGCATGACCCGCATCGGCTAAAATAACTTTTTGACCATTAGGCATGGCTTGCAGTAATTTATCAGCTTGTGACAGGGGTACAACAGTGTCATCACTTCCCCAAATCGCTAGGATAGGAAGTTCTATTCCTTGTAATTGGGAACTCAATTGAGAAATCCCCACAGGCGCAACAGCGACCAATCCGTTTAAGAGTTCTGGATACTTGGCAATAAATGGCAGGCTATACTTGCCACTCATGGAAGGAGAGATGATAATCGGATTTTCCAGGTTTACTATAACCACTTAGGATTCGTCAAAACTTTCTGAATAAAATACCTGATCTACATCAAAGCGTCCGCCGTATTGTTTAAACGGTTCAGCCGCATATCCCATCGCCAACAAACAGCAAACATCCACATCTGCCGGAATATTAAATGCTTCCTTCACTTGTGCGCTAGCAAATCCCTCCATGGGACAGGTATCGACACCAAAGCTTTTTGCCACAATCATTAAATGCGCCACAGCTAACATCGTATGGCGATTTGTCCAGGCTTCTAGGGAGTCAAAGCAGGGTTTATTGTCAAATAACTGCGGAATTGCCGATCGCAGTGTATCAGCATAGGCGTCATTCATTGCACCTGCGGCTTGTCCCAATTGAATCACAGACTCGATATACTCCTTTTGATTGATGCGGCGATCGCCACAACAAATTAAGACCACGGGGGCTTCCCCAACCTGACGCTGATTAAAAGCGCAGGCTTTGAGTGTTTCCCGATTCGCTGCTTCCCGCACCACTACAAACCGCCAGGGTTGCAGGTTGTAACCCGAGGGCGATCGCACGCCTAAGCGAAAGATTTCTGCTAGAATAGCCTCCGGAATCGCATCGGGGCGAAAGGAACGCGCCGCACGACGCTGTTCAATAGCCGCTTGTACATTTAAGGTGGGTTGCAAATCGCTGGTCATTCGATTGCTCAAATAACGACAAATTAAAATAAGGTGGTTGAAACAACCACCTCATCCTACCACAATGGGTAATATTCAACCCAATTCAATCCAGCTTACGCTAAAACAAAGTCCACCTCTTCAGCGCCAGAGGTTTCACCTTGTCCTGATGTAACTTGTTCTCCATTTACATCAACACAGAAGGGGGTGTCTTCCAGGTTAACATTATAATCTGTCGTGTCTGCTGTATACCCCACACTAGCAATCATTTTCCGCCCTTCATCAGTGTAAGCAAATGCCAACATTTGATTTTTATCTTTCTGATTGTCGTAAGCCCAAATCACCATATACTGTTGTCCCTGATACTCAAAAACCTTAGGCGGACGAGTGGGGGTATAACGACCTTCATCACCAAAGCTAGCATCGAGGAAACTTTGTACCGAATCCGTGGCAACTGTCGCATAAGCAACTTCTTCTTCAGAGGCAGGTTCTGCTTCTTCTTGACTTTCATCAACCACTTCTTCTTGGTCTCGGTTGCGTAAATAATCAACCGCCATTTTCGTGCCAATACCACCAACCGCAGCTACACCAGTACCGATGAGAATATTGCGAAGCAGATTCTTCTTATTCATGATTTCTCCTCAACGTTTAACCTGATTTACGTCACATCAATATTATCATTAACAGTATAGGGTGATAATGTCAGGAAAATTAATAAATTCTGTACGCTGCACTAAGAAATGTTAAGAATTCTCAAATCTCTACTGTTCCCTGATCTCAACCGT
>CAZNNK010001336.1:0-1706 GCA_964574085.1 uncultured Coleofasciculus sp. | reverse complement strand
ATACCGGCACCTATCCTCAACGGGAGTTAGATCAAGACTTAAAAGACCTGACCGAACTCGCTCGCGATGCGGCATTAGGACCGAGTACCGAAGCCCTGGTCAAAGAAGCAGACGCCCGAGGCATTCCTTGGCTTCCCCTCAGTGCCAGAGCCATGATTCAGCTTGGCTACGGGGTACATCAGAAGCGAATTCAAGCCACCTTGAGTGATTACTCCGGCATTTTAGGGGTGGAATTAGCCTGTGATAAAGAAGGGACGAAGCGGATTTTGCTGGATGCCGGGGTTCCGGTTCCCCAAGGCACAACGGTATATTATTTGGATGAATTAGACAGCGTGATCGAGTATGTGGGCGGTTTTCCGATTGTGATTAAACCCCTGGATGGTAATCATGGGCGGGGAATTACGATTGACATCCGCAACTGGGATGAAGCGGAAAAAGCTTATGATCGCGCCAAGGATATTTCCCGGGCGGTGATTGTGGAGCGCTATTATCCCGGCTTTGACCATCGCGTCTTGGTGATTAACGGCAAAGTGGAAGCCGTCGCCCAGCGGATTCCGGCGCGTGTGATTGGCGATGGCAAATCCACGGTTGAGGAACTGATTGAACGAACCAACCGCGATCCCAATCGAGGCGAGGGTCATGATAACGTCCTGACGAAAATTATCGTTGATCATACGAGTTTGAGTGTCTTAGAACGTCAGGGTTATAGCTTGGATACTGTTCTCAGAGACGATGAAGTCTGTTATTTACGGGCAACGGCGAATCTAAGTACAGGGGGTGTGGCAATTGATCGGACGGACGATATCCACCCGGAAAACGTTTGGTTAGCCCAGCGCGTGGCGAAAATTATTGGTCTGGATATTGCTGGGATTGATATTGTTACGCCGGATATTACCCAACCCCTACGGGACATTGACGGCGTGGTGGTAGAAGTGAATGCCGCCCCTGGTTTCCGGATGCATGTCTGTCCCTCGGAAGGCTTACCGCGCAATGTCGCCGCCCCGGTGATGGATATGCTGTTTCCTCCGGGACAAGCCAGTCGGATTCCGATTCTGTCGGTGACAGGGACGAATGGGAAAACGACCACCACTCGCTTACTTGCCCATATCTATAAGCAAACGGGTCATGTGGTTGGCTATACCACCACGGATGGGATTTATATAGGCGATCATCTGGTGGAAAAAGGAGATACGACTGGACCCCAAAGCGCTCAAGTAATTCTCAAAGATCCCACGGTTGAGGTGGCGGT
Organism: uncultured Coleofasciculus sp.; assembly: GCA_964574085.1. Taxonomy (GTDB): domain Bacteria; phylum Cyanobacteriota; class Cyanobacteriia; order Cyanobacteriales; family Coleofasciculaceae; genus Coleofasciculus. The sequence goes on along the minus strand of CAZNNK010001336.1, from coordinate 457 downwards.
ATTGGAAACCGCACGAGGTGGGATTCTGCGATCGGGGTTAGCCTTTGATGCCTGTGATGTCGGTGTTGTTTTAAATGTCTCGGCGGATCACTTGGGAATTGGTGATATTGATACCCTGGATCAGATGGCGCATCTCAAGAGTGTGGTAGCTGAATCTGTGAGTCCTGCTGGGTATGCCGTTCTTAATGCTGAAGATCCCCTGGTGACAGACATGGCACAGCGGGTCAAAGGGCATGTGGCATTTTTCTCCATGAATCCCGACAACGAGGTGGTGAAAGCGCATACCCGACAGGGAGGTTTAGCGGCGGTGTATGAAAATGGCTACCTGTCGTTAATTCGGGGCGAATGGACGCTGCGGATTGAGAAGGCGGAACATGTCCCTGTGACTATGAGGGGAATGGCACCATTCCAAATAGCCAATGCGTTAGCCGCGAGTCTCGCCGCCTTTGCTCAAGGG
>CAZNNK010001335.1:0-1709 GCA_964574085.1 uncultured Coleofasciculus sp. | reverse complement strand
ATCCCCGACTTCTTGGAGAAGTCGGGGATCTGTCTGTGTACCTCACTTACTACCAAAAGCGCTGTATAAAGTTAAAATAAATATAGGTTAAAAAAACGATGAATTAAGCACTGGGAAAGAGTAAAACTAAGTGGGTGGACATAATTAAAGTTAACGGTGGAGAACTCGCTGTCGCGAGGAGCAAGCGACTGGCGTGGCACAGCTAAAATAGGGTTTTGTTTGTAGTCAGCACGAAGAGTGCTATAACGCCTAGCTGGAGAGGGCTGAAGCCCTCACTACGAACCAATTCTAATCCATCAATTAAGGTGTGCCACACCACTACAATTTGCTTTACCCTTGGATAGGGTGAGTGGGATTCTACTTAACGGGTAGGTTGGGTTGACGCGCCGAAACCCAACCGTATCAAAGGCTAAAGCCCCGACTCCGAACTTATTTTAACGCCGCGCTTTCTTTAAATCCCCCAGCAAGGATTCCGCTTTCTTGACACCCTCGCGATTGTCCTGACGGCGGAAGAGATCACGCGCTTTTTCTACACTGGTAATCGCTTCTGCTATGCGCTCCCGCCCTTTTAACGCTAATCCTAGATTGTAATAGGCTTGGGCGTCTTGGGGGGCAATTTCAATTAAGCGTCGATAGGCGACAATGGCTTCTAAGTAATTTTCCTCGCCGAGTAAAATCTCACCAATAGCGGCTTGCGCTTCCACTAAATCCGATTGAACCGCCACGGCTCGTTGAAAGGCTTTCAATGCACCCCTTAAATCTTCTTGCGCTTGGAGAATTTTGCCAATTTGCAGATAAACTTGACTATTATTGGGTTCTAGTTTTGCCGCTCGGTCAAAAACCTTCAGTGCGGTGTCGATATCGCCCTGACTCAACCAAGCCATACCCAATGTAAGCTGAATATTACTATCCAGAGGCGCTAAGGATTCAGCTTGTTGGAGTGCTTTAATCGCCTCTTGGGGACGCCCCTGCTGGAGAAAAACCGCACCCAACAACTGGTGTGCCTGAGCATTCTTGGGTTGGAGATTGATGACTTGGCGGTAAACTTGGATGGCGCCATCATAATCCTTTTGACGCAGGAGGACAACCCCCAATCCCCAATAGGAGTTAATATGGTTGCGATCGCGCCTTAGGGCTTGACGATACGCCTCTGCTGCTGCGGCATTCTCTCCGGCATTGGCTAAACTGTAACCGAGCGCATACTGAAATTCTGCGTTATTCGGTTCTAGGGCAATTGCCCGTTGATACGCCCTAGCCGCTTCTCGGAAGTTCCCCTGACGCGCCTGGAGATAACCGATTCCAGAGAAAATCTTGGCATTATCTCGATCTAGATTAGCCGCTTGTTGATAGGTTGCGATCGCCTGAGGATAATTTCCCGCATCCACCAAGTCTCGTGCTTGGCGGAGCAATTCACGCAGTCGCTGTTGTTCCGGCTGTAGCTGGCTAACGAGCTGGGTTTGACTAGCCCCCGCCACAGGCGTTAGGGTTATCGTCAACCCGGTGACGAATAGGCTACTCACCAGAAATAGAGTCGGCTTGAACACAGCTAATTTTCTCGTCGCGATTGAGTGTAATGGTTTTGGTTTACGCCAACCAGAGCTAGACATCAGGACATCCTCTCAGGCATATTCTAGGGTTTAGTGCTAGTTTTCCAGCAGAAATTTTGAACAAAGAGGATTGTAACAGAGAAAACCCATAACTTTAACCTA
>CAZNNK010001334.1:0-1721 GCA_964574085.1 uncultured Coleofasciculus sp. | reverse complement strand
GTATTAATTACCGTCAAGCTAGGCACGCTCTAACTCCTGCTCCAAATCATCAAAATCTACCTGAAAAACATCGATTTTATGCCGAGCCAAAACTTCCAGAAAATCCCGACGATTTAACCCAGAAATCTGCGCTGCCTTCTCCTGAGACACTTCGCCCTGCTGATACCAAAAAATCGCCGCCGCTAAACGCATCTCCTCCCCAAACTCCTGGGGAGACTTACGCCGTGCCGACAATATTTCCTCAGACAAATCAAGAACAATTTGAACCACTTTATTTGACTCCTTGTAATTTACCTTCTACCCTTATTAAGGTAAAATTAAAATCAATGGGGAGGAATAAACTTACAAATCCGCTCCCAAACCCCTCCAAATTCCCTAACACCTGTTTCCGACAAAGGAGGCGAACACACTTGATAACGACACAATCTCCTATTGATTAATTTTTCTTTTGTACGGGTTTATACATGATGCCACCTAGGTTGCCTGCCAACACTCATCCTTTCCCAATTAAGGCGTCAGTTTTCGGGGAATAAGTCTTGCTGAGAAAGATTTTGCACCATAGTACAAGAAAAAGGCGATCGCTCTTCTCAATCGACATCAAACTTTACTTGAGGGTATGTGTAGGCGTCGGTCTGGATATGTTGGCTTGTAGAGGGGTAGGAGTAGAGTGGGCTTTCTGGACATAATGTTTGATGAAATTGTCAAATTATCAAAATTTCCCCACCCGACAAAATTAGGCGCTCTTTCTGTATCCCCAGAATGTACAAGCAACAAGGTTGATCAGGAATCAAGAACAACTGTGCGATCGCGCCAAGTATCTGGTAATTTTAGGCTGTCTCTAAAAAAATGTCAAGCCTGTAGAACACTAAGATACCTGCAACCCAAGGTTCAAAATCGGCTTAACGTGGATATCAAACAACAAAAGGAACAATTTAGCAATACCTATTTACAAGCCGTTACAACTGTTGCAGGTTATTCTCTCTACAAGCCTTCTATAGACGATGACAGCATCGATTGGGGAATTGCCGCCAAGGGGGTAATGGGACGCCTGCGATCGCCTCGCTTGGAATTGCAGTTAAAATCTACATCTAGAGACGTTCTTGATGATAACCAGTTGCGTTACCCACTTAAGATTAAGAACTATAATGATTTAAGGTTGCCTGATTTTGTCGTACCTAGAATTTTAGTTGTCCTTGTGCTTCCTGAAAATCTGACTGACTGGTTACAGCACTCTGAGGAAGAACTCTGTATGAGATATTGTGCTTATTGGGTATCATTACGAGGAATGCCCGATACAAAAAATACAGCGACGGTAACGGTTTCCCTACCTAGAAGCCATCAATTTACCGTGTCAGCGCTTCAGTCTATGATGCAGCGTCTTAGTCAAGGTGTTTTACTATGAATGTAACTGTGCGAGATATTGAATGTTTAAAACGTATAGAACCTAAACAGCTTCAGGCGTATTTAAAAGCTCATGGTTGGTATGAAGACCGTCCATTTTTAGATAATGCTATGATTTGGCTCAAGCCGGATGAGCAGCGGGGAGAGTTTGAGATTTTATTGCCTCTAAAAACCAATTTAGGGGATTATGTGACTCGGATTGGTGAGGCGATTGAAACGTTAGCCGTTGTAGAGAATCGTTCTCAAGTTGAGATTTTGAGTGAACTGCTTTCTGGTGGACAAACGATTACACTTCAGGGAGTAGTCATGCACATTAACAC
>CAZNNK010001333.1:0-1727 GCA_964574085.1 uncultured Coleofasciculus sp. | reverse complement strand
TTTCTAGTCCAGCCCGGAAAACCAGGCGTCCGATGCGACCAAATCCATTAATAGCGACTTTGATAGGTGCCATGAAATTCTCCTTTTGATTAATTTGTACAGAGTATGCCAGGGAACGCTATGGGGTACAGCGTCAAAGGGGAGCATAGGAATACCCGCTAATGTCAGCGCTTTCAGTAGCATTCGTCTGACCATCTGACCTTAAGTCTACCTAAGTCTTGTTTAGGTTTTCTTTAGACTGCTCCCTGCTTAACGGTTAACTATCCCTTACTGTTTATAGACCCATTGTCAGTTCTTTTCAAGCTTGCAGGTTTTGGCAAGATTCGTCAATTGGCGTTTGGAGAATCCTTGTCCTGGATATTGAACCGGAATTGGCTACAACTGATACTGAAAATTTAGTCAAGATGGTAATGGCTGGTCAACCTGAGTCGATATAGATGGATGTTGCCTGTCTCTATCTCTACGATTGAAAAACTTGATTGATGAGCTTGCCCTGAGTCGTTGAGTAGCTCCATTATCTTTCTGGAAGAGAGTTATTTACCAACTTACTCTCTGGGGAACGAGAATCTGGATGATAGGAATTTTGTCAGACTACTTACTTTAAAAAATGAAATTAATATGAATAAAAAATGAATAGATATGGAAAATAGCTTCTGAATGGAATCTCTGAGAATACTCGATAAAAAAATAAATTATGCTATCTTAAAAAAGAATGAAAGGGAGTAGCTCCTGGTTAAAGATTACCAGGATACCTGAATCAACATACTGGTGATGAGCCTGGTTCAGGTGACAAGGGATTGAAGCATCAGGTCATTTGAATCTACAGAATCTGAGCTGAATAGCTAGTTCCTTGGTAGCGAGACTTTCACTGAGTTCACAAGTTGATGTGGGCTTGGTGGGGTCTGCCTTTTCTCATCAAGCTCCATCAACGGTAATTTGTTAAGGAGCTTGAGAGAATGTTAGCTGCATTTACTGCTGGATTATTACTAATTACAATTTCTGAGTTAGGAGATAAGACGTTTTTTATTGGCGTAATCTTATCTATGCGTCATTCGCGACGGCTGGTCTTTTTGGGAGTCCTAGCGGCGTTAGCAGCGATGACAGTACTATCCGTATTATTGGGACAGGTGGTGTCATTGCTGCCTGACTATTATATCCATTATGGGGAAATTGCCTTATTTTTAGGATTTGGCTTTAAGCTATTGTATGATGCCAGTAAAATGCCTGCTCAAGCAGAAAATACAGGCGCAAAGGAAGCGGCAGTGGAAGTCGCCAAGCAGAATAAGAATGGCGCGATCGCAGATTCAACCAAAGACCAGTTGCAGTCTGCCAATCTCCCTATTCTACTGCAAGCCTTTACCATGACATTCCTAGCAGAGTGGGGCGATCGCACTCAAATTAGCACCATCGCCTTAGCCGCCGCCCATCAACCGATTGGCGTTACTGTGGGGGCAATTTTAGGTCATGGGATTTGCACCGCGATCGCGGTAATTGGCGGACGATTAATTGCGGGACAAATTTCTGAAAAATGGGTAACAGCATTAGGGGGAATGTTATTTTTGATTTTCGGCACAGTAGCGATGTTAGAAATAGTTTAATCAGACTACCAATTATTGCTCTGCATTACCCACAAATCTCTGAAGAGTATAGCAGTCGCCAAGGCGATTAAAACAAAGCCCAACGCTGAAACCTTGACCAGTCAATCTTTTCCCTTGGAGCCTTCTGCC
>CAZNNK010001332.1:0-1727 GCA_964574085.1 uncultured Coleofasciculus sp. | reverse complement strand
GCTGGAGATAGGGGAAAATAACGATTATCGTGGCGCGATCGCAGAGTATACTGTTTGGATGACGCCTGTTGGCTGAGTTGCCAGTGGGGACTGATGTCTGGACAAATCCAGTCGGGTTGTTCCTTGGCTGTGAGTTCGTTTCCAACCTGCATGATGTTTGTCGTAGATGCCTATTTGCAGGGTAAACGGAAATGTTAAGGGAAATCAATCACTTTTTAATAAATTTATCAAATCTTTAAGCAGAGACTTACGGGGTTCTACGACATAAGCTGAAATGGGGAGTTTACCATTTCCGTAATTTTACGGAGAACAGGCTGGCGTGTGAATTGTGTAGGGGCGGGTTTCACGACTATATTTTCGGTTGCACCCAGATGTAACTAAACCCGCCCAGACGCGCCATGGCGCGTCTCTACAATAGTTTGTAGACTTACCCTGAAAAATCAAATTAATCCATGACAGCTTGGTTAAGGGGGGTTAAATTTAAAACTGTAACATTTACGACCTATTGCTGATCATCAGGAAAAAGTTCCCGGCTTTATGAAAACTTAATAAAAAACTCAAGGCAAAGTTTATTATTTTGGGATAGGATAGTAAACAAGCTAGAGTTTTATTCAGTTGATTTTCCCTTCAACTTAATAGGTTTTCTGTCCGAATGTGCTGCTGGCAATTGCCGCTCTATTCAGTAACAGGATTTGCTGGACAATTTGTTTACATTGACTGGCAGCAGCGTTTGGGTTTCAACGTGCTTATCCAGTGTTTCCTTAATTCATCGTCATAATGGTGGGCTTGGCTAAAGTCGAACTTGCCTGCCAATTTGAATGGGTTTAACCCCTTAGCCACTCATCGCATCTGATAGATTTTGCCCCTTGGCTTAATCGGCAATTTTACCTGCACATTTTAACAAGAGGGTCATCTATGTCTTGGTTTAATTTTTCATCAAAGAAACGTCCTGACGCTCAAGGCTTTGCGCCGAAAAAGAAGCGTCAGGAGTTACCGCAAGCCTTTATTTTAGAACCAATTTTAACGCCTAGTGGTGTATTGGATGGCACGGATAATCCCATAGATCCCGTGGATATCGATATCTCGGCTGACCCAATTGCTGATATTGATATTCCGGAGATTGAGGAAGGGTTTGACACTATTTCAGATAATGATTTAGAGGAGATTCCCTTTGTCACGTCGGTTGAAGGAGAGGAAACCTTAGAAGAGATTCCCTTTGTTACCTCACTGGATGACGTGGCGGAAAGTGAAGCCACTGATGAGGCGCTGACGGACGAAACGCTATTAAATGAATCGCTATTAACTGGGTTAGATAGTTCCAGTGTGACCTTTGAATCCGGTGTATTTACGGTTGGACAAACAGGGGAAGTTAGTGTTGATTTCCTCTTTGATGGTGGGGGATATGAAGGTGAACTCGCCGTCTTTAGTTTAGAGGGAATGGAGGAGTTTGAACCGGGTTCAGAGGGGTTTATTCAGGAAGCGGCGTCTCGTGCGTTGAGTGATTCGGAGTTAGGTCATGTGGTGATTAGTGACCAAACCGATGGGGCGCGGTTCGTTGGCGAATTAGGAGAAAGCGACCGAAATTCTGGAGAGTATTTGGGAGTTCAGACAGTCCAAATGCGTCCAGGGGATGAGTTTGGCTTCATGCTGGTTCCCAATAATACAGTACAACGGGTGTTTGATAATCCCGATGTGGGAGGGGCGGCGCGTCCCCTATTTTCCATGGC
>CAZNNK010001331.1:0-1728 GCA_964574085.1 uncultured Coleofasciculus sp. | reverse complement strand
TAGAAAATCTAAATCAGAGTTGGGGATATGAACCCATTGGTCAACCCTGGGAACAGGTTCCCTTTAATTCCCAACTCCACCAACCTGATGTTGACGATATCACAGAAGGAGAACTCGTTTATATTCGATTTGTCGGTTATCGAGATCATGATCGAATACTTTGTCCGGCTAAAGTCAGTCGTAACCTACCGAGGGGAGTATCACATTAGTGAGTGTTGAGTGTGTAGGGGCGGGTTTAGGAACTTTTGTCTCGCTGTTAATGATAACTTTTGTGCAAAACCCGCCCTGACTACCTTTTGAGTACGATAACTATTTGACGAATGACGAATGACAAATGACCAATACAGTTGCCATTGACTTCGGGACGAGCAACACAGTTGTCAGTATACTCGAAGCTGATACCAACAATCCCAAAACCATCCGACTCGGTTCACTCTCGCGCCTGTTTAAAACAACTTCAGGTGAGTCAGATATTCCTGTCATTCCTACCCTAGTTTTTATCAAGGATAATAATCAAATACTTCTGGGAGAACAAGTTCGTTCCCAGCGCTTAGGACAATCCCAACCAAGTCGCTTTTTCAAAGGCTTTAAACGAGATTTAGCGGCTGATTTTCAACCGCCTCCCCGTCTGATTAATGGTGAATCCTACACCGCTGAATCAGTTTCCGAACAATTTATCCAATCTATCTGGCAGCAACTCAAAGCCCAAAAGATTCACCCCTCTCAGCTTATTTTAACCGTACCTGTGGGCGCGTTTGAGCGCTATTTAGATTGGTTTCGCGAGGTGGCACGTCGCCTGGATGTGGATCACATTAAGCTGGTGGATGAATCCACAGCAGCGGCGTTAGGCTATGCGGTGCAGCGTCCCAGTTCTTTGGTATTGGTGGTGGATTTTGGCGGCGGCACACTGGATTTAAGTTTAGTTCGTACTGCGCCACAATTGGACGCAGCCAAGCGCGATGGCGAAACGGTATTACGGGCAGAAGTATTAGCGAAATCCGATGCTTATGTTGGGGGTGAAGATGTGGATAGTTGGATTGTTGAAGACTATTTGCATCAGCAAGGATGGTCAAGGGAAGACATTGGTGAGGTAGGGTGGCAGAATTTATTGGAGTTAGCTGAACGGTTGAAGATTCGCTTATCGAGTCATCAGGAGGCGAAGGAAAGTTGGTTAGATGAAGAGACATTTACCTCATACAACTTGCAACTGGATCGGGATAAGTTAGAAGAAATTTTGGAAAATAGGCAGTTTTTGGAACAGTTGCGGGAAGCGTTGGATGAAGTTTTGACGATTGCCTTAGGGAAAGGGATTAGTAAGAGTGATATTGAACAGGTTTTATTGGTTGGGGGGAGTTGTTTAATTCCTGCTGTGCAACAGTTGATGCAGTCTTATTTTGGCAAGAGTAAGGTTAAGTTAGATAAGCCTTTTGAAGCCGTGGCATACGGGGCGTTGGCGTTAAATAAAGTGGCAAGTGTGGATGATTATTTACGCCACAGTTATGCCATTCGCTTATGGGAACCTTATGCGAAAACGTATTCCTATTTCACATTATTTGAAAAAGGGATGCAATATCCCTGTGAACGTGGCGAACCGTTAACCTTACAAGTCGCCCTGGAAGGACAACGGGAAATTCGCTTAGATATTGGCGAAGTCGCAGAAATGACACAAGCTGAAGTGACCTATGATACCTTAGGGCGGATGACCAGTAGTCAGTTATCCAAGCAAGC
>CAZNNK010001330.1:0-1730 GCA_964574085.1 uncultured Coleofasciculus sp. | reverse complement strand
GGTGTGTAGACCCTGAAAATTAAACGCTAGAGAGAACATCAGTTCTATTGCCGTTATGACCCAGTATCCTATGCGTCGCACTAAAATTATCTGTACCATTGGACCCGCTACCGCCTCACCCGAACGTCTTGATGCCTTAATCGAAGCGGGGATGGATGTTTCCCGGTTAAACTTTTCCCACGGTTCCCACGAGTTTCACGGACAGACGATTCAGCAACTCCGAGAAATTAGTAGCCAACATCGCAAACCTCTCGCCTTGCTGCAAGATTTATGTGGACCGAAAATTCGTCTGGGAAAACTACCTCCCGACGGGATTAAGGTGAACACGGGTGATGAAGTAACCTTTGTGTTAAACGAGGAAGGCAACAACCCGGATGAGATTCCCTTACCCATTCCCACCCTGTTTGCTATGGTGCGCGTGGGTGAACCAATTTCGATTAATGATGGTCGAGTCAAGTTGATTGTCACGGAACGGGATGCGGATAGTATTCGCGCCTTGGTGAAAATTGGTGGACTCCTGTCCTCTAAAAAGGGAGTTAACTTACCTGAAACCTATTTACCCGTTACCTCCGTCACCGAAAAAGACATGACCGATTTACGGTTTGGGTTGCAATCGGGGATTGACTGGGTGGCGGTGTCTTTTGTGCGAAGCGCCAGTGATTTAGAACCCGTGCGGCGAATGATTGAAGCCGCAGGCGCTAAAACCCGTGTGATTGCCAAGATTGAAAAACGGGAAGCGGTGGAAAATTTAGAGGAAATCCTCCATACTGCGGATGGAATTATGATTGCTCGTGGTGACTTGGGGGTAGAGACGCCGTTGGATCAAGTACCCTTAATCCAAAAAGAAATTACTCGTCGCTGCAACCAACTCGGTAAACCTGTGATTACAGCCACCCAGATGCTAGAGTCGATGATCAGCGCTCCTGATCCCACTCGCGCTGAAGCCACGGATGTCGCCAACTCAATTTTAGATGGGACGGATGCGGTGATGCTTTCCGGTGAAACCGCCGTGGGACAATATCCCATCGCCGCCGTGGAAATGATGAACAATATTGCCATCCAGACGGAAAAAGCCCTAGCCGAAGGATTGCAACCCTCCTCTGAGTTTCCCACTTGCAGTATTAGCACCACCGAATCTGTTGCTGAAGCCGCTTGTAACATTGCCAGTCAATTAGGCGCACGGGGAATTATGTGCAACACTTCCTCCGGCGGTTCCGCCCGATTAGTGTCTAAGTATCGCCCCAAAACTCCGATTATTGCGTTTACGCCAGAAGAAAGTACCTATCGTCAGTTGGCTTTGTCTTGGGGTGTGCAACCGTATCTGATTCCCCCAGTACACAATGCTGAACAGATGTTAACCAATGTGGTGAATGCTGCTGTAGAGATGGAGTTAGCCGAATACGGGGACAAGGTGGTGATTACCTCCGGTGTTCCCATTGGTACGCCAGGAACCACGAGTTTGATCAAAGTCCACAAGATTGGACAAGCGATCGCCTAAAATGTGATTGGTTATTGTTCTTATGTCATGTAGGGGCGACCCGCTTGCACTAATTCCCAACGGTAGTCCACTCAATCCGATCGGGTCGCCCTCCGCCCAAAGGTTCATGCGATCGCCTAAAATGTGATTGTTCATTGTTCATTGGTGATTGGTCAGGTAGGGGCGACCCACACCGCGTCAATATCCATGTAGGGGCGACCCGCTGGCATTAATTCGCAACGGTAGTTCACTC
>CAZNNK010001329.1:0-1735 GCA_964574085.1 uncultured Coleofasciculus sp. | reverse complement strand
CCTCGGACGAGATACCTTCCCTTCCGGTAACCCAAAAGCGTGAGGATTTCCCTGCTTGGCTAACCGATCAATCACAGGACCTCCGGGATAGCCCAGGTGCAACAATCGCGCTACCTTATCAAACGCCTCACCTGCTGCATCATCACGAGTTGAACCCAGCATTTCATAGACACCACAGTCCTTAACATAAATTAAGCTGGTATGACCCCCAGACACCAACAAACACAAAAACGGGGGTACAAGTTCGGGTTCACTGAGATAGGTGGCGTAAATATGACCTTCTAAGTGATGCACCCCAATAAACGGCTTATTATGAACCATTGCCAGCGTTTTCGCCGCCGTTAACCCCATCAACAGTGAACCCACCAAACCGGGCGCACAGGTAGCAGCTATTCCATCAATCGCCTCCCAGCCTAGGTTCGCTTCCACTAAAGCTTGGGCGATCGCCGTATTGATCATCTCCAGATGCGATCGCGACGCCACCTCCGGCACAATCCCACCATAAGGCTGATGCACCGAAATCTGAGATGCCACGACATTACTACAACAGATGCGATCCTGCACCACCGCCACGGCGGTTTCGTCACAACTGGTTTCTATGGCTAAAACACAAGCCATTTGCCCATAACCCGAAACAATCAATTTACATTTTAATTAACTTAACTTTACTCGGTTCAACCTCTCAGAGTAATATTGCTGGAGTGTACAAATCATTTCTGTGTTTTGTACACAAAACTTTTGATTTCGTAACAAAAGGAAACAATTCTATGCGACGATTGTTGGCTCTACTTTTCGCCGTCACCCTCTGGTTTAGCTTTGTCACTCCAGCTTTGGCTGATTTTGACCATCTCACCCCCTGTAGTGAGTCACCCGCATTTCAGCAACGGGCGCAGAACGCTCGTGCAACCACCGATGACCCCAATTCCGGGCAAAAACGCTTTGAGCGCTATTCCGAAGCCCTCTGCGGTGATGACGGATTGCCTCACTTGATTGCTGATGGTCGCTTCAGTCGGGCTGGCGACTTTCTCATTCCCAGCATTCTCTTTTTGTACATGGCTGGCTGGATTGGTTGGGTTGGTCGCGCCTATTTACAAGCGATTCAAAACGACAAGAAACCCGAAGAAAAAGAAATTATCATCGACCTGCCGTTGGCAATTAATAAAATGCTCTTTGGTTTTGCTTGGCCCCTAGCCGCCGTGCAAGAAGCCCTCTCTGGCAAATTATATGCCAAGGAGGAGGAGATCCCCGTATCCCCTCGCTAATCTAAGAATTGACAACTGGAGATAGGATCGGATGGCTGTAGAATTCTCCGTCATTTCGGGGAATTAAGGTCATACTCGCTTTCCCCATCTTCTAGTTACACGATTGATTGACTTACCTACTACGTTCAGGAGAAGTTTGATGCAGTATTTTCTCAAGTATCTTTCCTTAGCCCCGGTGTTAATTGCGATTTGGTTAACCATTACCGCCGGAATTTTGATTGAATTTAACCGCTTTTTCCCGGATCTCCTTTTCCATCCCATGCCTTAAGCGGAGTGGTGGGTATAGATTGAGGAGAGAATTTGTTGGTATTGTTCTTTAGTGACATCCTCCCAACAGCATTACCACCACAAGCTATCCAAAAATCCTAGTTATAGGATTATTTGTAGCCGGGAGACTTGCTATTGCCTCATCGTAATTTTGAGTTTCCCCCTATAACCCTGTCCCCCTGATTGGCGAGGACGGGGTTTTTGAT
>CAZNNK010001328.1:0-1739 GCA_964574085.1 uncultured Coleofasciculus sp. | reverse complement strand
GGGTATTCTCTATTCCCTAATCTCAACCATCCACTTTAATTTTGTCTAACTCCTGATGAACTATATTATTAAAAATCCTGAAGATATTATTCAATTACTGCTCGAACATCTCCAGATGACGGGTTTAGCTGTACTGATTGCGGTCGCGATCGCGCTGCCCTTATCGGTGCTGATCACTCGCTACCGTTGGCTGAATATCCCCATTTTAGGTGTTTTGGGCATTCTCTACACCATACCGAGTTTGGCACTAATTATCCTGCTTGTGCCACTTTTGGGTTTGAATCGTCAATCGGTAGTGGTGGCGATGATTCTCTATACCCAAGTGATTCTGGTACGAAATTTTTTAGTCGCCTTACAATCAATTGATCCGAAAATTTTAGAAGCTGCACGCGGGATGGGGATGAATTCTTGGCAACGTTGGTGGTGGGTACAAGTTCCCCTAATTTTACCCATTGGTATTGCCGGAATCCGTTTGGCAACCATTGTCGCGATCGCGATTTCCACAATTGGTGCTAAATTTGGGGCGGGAGGATTGGGAGTTCTCCTGTTTGATGGGGTGTCTCAGAGTCGCTACGATAAAATTTGGGCGGGGGCAATTACTGTGGCGATTTTGGCGTTTGTTTTAAATGGTATCTTGCTGGGATTACAGTGGCTATCTAATCCGCAACGAAAAATCAAGCTGATGAGTGAGGGTTGATTGGGAGTAGGGATTGGTGACTGGCATTTGTTGTTCAGAATCTATGAAATTGAGGGTGGAATTCGTTCTAACAAAACTAAACCATTTTCTTCAAAATCAATGTCTAGATGATATCCTTACATCAAAGCCGTTCCCAGTAAAGGTTTATAACCAGATGCTAAAATGGGAACTACTTTTTCTAGATTGTCCCAAACAATTGTTGCTAAATGTATAGATAACAAAGCGTCGCTACCATCGGCTAATTTTGCCAGCGTACTCGAATATAACGGAAGATTCATCGCACTGACTGCTTGTGGGGGTAAGGTAAGATGGTCGTTGAATCCAGTATCGATAACAAAATCTAAAGAAAAATCAGGTTGTGTCGGCAGACGAAAAATTACTGGCACTATTGCTTTTCCATCAATCAATCTGCCGTAAATCATTTTACAGTACGCTCAATCGCGCCACCAAAGCTGACAGCAACATCATAACCAATTCGCATCGTAAATAACCTGGCGTTTGGTTTCTTCTGCTTTAATTTTAATGCTGTTTCTACGCCAGTTTTATCAATTCCATATTCGCCTGTTTCAGAATCAATCACAATCATTTTGCCAATGTTATCACCATACTCAACTTGTTGACGAATTTCATTTTCGTAAAATTGTTTAGCTCTGTGGGCAACTTCTTCTACACTCCAAAAAATAGCCTGCATGATAATGACACCTGCTTTGTGTTTTTTAATTATTATATGAGATTAGTACTAATACCATTTTCAATCCCACACTCGACGCAGATTCACAACAAAACCCGGTAACACGGCTTCACCGAACAACTCAGCCGGATTCTCCAACACCTCCACATCCTTACCCGCTCGATAAATCTCCACCCGTCGCTGCTGCGGATCAATTAACCAGCCCAATATAGCGCCATTGTCGATATACTCCCTCATTTTATCTTGCACAGACTTGAGGGTATCTGAACTAGAGCGTAACTCAACCACAAAATCCGGGCAGATATGAGCAAAGGTTCCTCTTTGTTCCGGAGTAAGCGCCTGCCAACGTTC
>CAZNNK010001327.1:0-1740 GCA_964574085.1 uncultured Coleofasciculus sp. | reverse complement strand
CAAGTTGAGCCGAAACGACATTGAGTCAAGGGAAGGAAATGTCAGTAGCGAAGGAGAAAGAAACAGCCAAGTGGTATCTAGTGAATCGTGGTTATCACGCCTGAGTGCGATCGCCCAAGCACGATCGACTCTGATTCGTCTAAAGTCCAAATAATTGAAAGGCAGGCAAAGCTTACAGTGGCGAAAAGATAGTAATGTGTATCGCAGTTCCTTTGTCTTCAAGTTCCTCTAAGCACAACAAACCTTGAGCTTCTGGGTCTAATTCCAGTACCGCTAACGCCAAAAAGCGCATCGTTCCATCAACAGAGCGATCGCGCCGGATGGGTTGTACCATCTCTAGTACCATTAAGGATTGCTATAGTACAGGAAGGATAAATATTGGCATCAGGGGACAAACCAGGTGATACCGTTAGCAGACCTCAAAGCCTTAATTCAACAAACTGAAGCAAAAGGGGGAAGCCAAGACCCGAGTCTGGCGAATTTATATGCTCAACTCGGACAACTTTATCAAAGCCGACTGGAAAATGGAGAATTTGAGGATTACCAGCACGAACTTGCCCTCGCCATTGAATATTTCCACAAAGCGGCTGACTTGCAACGAGGATTTAGTTTAGAAGTTGACTTAGCCGCAACCCTGAATCATCTGGCGGAACTTTACAGAACCCATGGGCGCTACGAGCAAGCCGAACCTCTCTATCTGCAAGCTTTAGACGTAAGGAAACGTAACTTAGGAGAGAACCATCCTGATGTCGCCACCAGCCTCAACAACCTAGCGCGACTCTACCACTCTCAGGGCTATTATCCCCAAGCTGAACCCCTCTATCTCCAAGCCTTAGACGTAAGGAAACGCCTACTGGGAGATGATCATCCCGATATCGCCATCAGTCTAAACGATCTCGCCGCCCTCTACTTTTGTCAAGGACGCTACGATGAAGCCGAATCTCTTTATCTGCAAGCCTTGGAGTTAAGGAAACGTAGCTTAGGAGAGAACCATCCTGATGTTGCTACCAGTCTTAACAACCTAGCCTTACTTTACTTCTTACTGGGACGCTATGACCAAGCCAAACCGCTTTATCTGCAAGCCTTAGAACTGAGGAAACGCTTACTGGGAAGGAACCATCCCGATGTCGCCACCAGCCTGAACAATTTGGCAGAACTCTACAGAACCCAAGGGCACTACACCCAAGCTGAACCCCTTTATCTGCAAGCCTTGGAGGTAATGAGACGTCTGCTGGGGGATGAGCATCCCGATGTGGCGACTAATATGAACAATCTAGCTGCACTTTATTTTTTCCAAGAACGCTATGAGGAAGCCGAACCCCTCTATTTGCAAGCCTTGGACATTAGGAAACGCTTATTGGGTGATCATCATCCGGATGTAGCACAAAGCCTCAACAACTTAGCCGGACTCTACTTCTCTCAAGGGCGTCAGGGCGAAGCTGAACCCCTCTATTGTCAAGCTTTGGACATCTGGCAACGTGTATTGGGCGATACTCATCCGGATATCGCCACGAACCTGAATAATTTAGCATTACTCCACCACTCCCAAGGACACTACGAGGAAGCCGAACCCCTCTATCGCCAAGCGTTGGACTTAAGGAAACGGTTATTCGGCGCTCACCATCCTGATGTAGTGACTAGCCTGAATAACTTAGCATTGCTCTACCATTATCAAGGACGCTATGAGCAAGCTGAACCCCTGTATGTGGAAGTGTTGGATGTGGGTAAACAGTTATTGGG
>CAZNNK010001326.1:0-1752 GCA_964574085.1 uncultured Coleofasciculus sp. | reverse complement strand
ACTTTTCTACAAAACCCGCCCTGTCCCCACCTCTCGCTCAAACGCTCTCTATCATTCCCATTTTACCCGGATATCTTCCGGTGGCGATCGCGCTTTGAAATCAGATAGGTTTTCTGGTCTAATTTCCGGTTAATCTATCAATTGGATATCGGGGTAAAAAATCTAACGTAGGGGCGGGTTTAGGGACAAACTCAACCGACCCACCCATAACTTTTCTACAAAACCCGCCCTGTCCCCACCTCTCGCTCAAACGCTCTCTATCATTCCCATTTTACCCGGATATCTTCCGGTGGCGATCGCGCTTTGAAATCAGATAGGTTTTCTGGTCTAATTTCCGGTTAATCTATCAATTGGATATCGGGGTAAAAAATCTAACGTAGGGGCGGGTTTAGGGACAAACTCAACCGACCCACCCATAACTTTTCTACAAAACCCGCCCTGTCCCCACCTCTCGCTCAAACGCTCTCTATCATCCCCATTTTATCCTGAAATACCCTACACCTTCTCTTTCTGCTAGACACACAGTTAATTATCGCCAAAGAGGTAAAATTAGCTGCGCCTGAATTATTTGATCCTGTTTTAGAAGAAGTGGATAGAATGCAGGGAATTTTAGTCTTTACTATTCAAAGGTTAAAGTCTTGATTTGCCTTCCCACCCTCTACCTTCTGCCGTCTGCCACCTGAACTCCTCCTGCCCTCTGCCCCCTGCCTCCTGCCTCCTGCCTCCTGCCCCCTGCCTTCTCACAAAGTCCTGCCAGAAACGCACACTACCCGAAACCCGTCGTAGACGTCGCCGATGGGCATGTCGTCGTTGCGGTTCGCCGCACGGCATAAAAATGGGTAGTTGAAGCAGGAACCGCCGCGCAGTATTTTTCGTAATTGAGAATAATTATCATTATCATTTAACCATGCGCTGCCATCAGTTGGCGCACCTTCATAGTTGTCATGCCAGTCATCTAAACACCATTCCCAGACATTCCCATGCATATCGTACAAACCAAAGGCGTTGGGAGGAAAACTGCCCACGGGGGTGGTTTGTTCTCGGAATTGTCCTTTGGGTTCATCAGCATAGGTATTGCTAGCATCGTAATTAGCTAATTGATCCGTTAGGGTTTCGCCAAAGTGGAAGGCAGGATAGGTGGGATTTTGCCTCGATTCACTGGTAGATGACGAATCAGGAGTAACGGCTCGACAAGCATATTCCCATTCAGCTTCAGAAGGCAGTCTGTATTCCCGTCCAGTGAGTTGGGAGAGTCGAGCGCAAAATTCTACCGCCTCGTACCAAAAGACTTGCTCAACAGGTCTATCCCAGCGGGTGGGGACTGTCTCGCTTGAGCGATAGTTGGGTAAGGTTTGGGGATCAGGATTATCTTTAAAATCAGCCGGATCAGGGTTAAGGTCACGGTTTACCTTCAAATCTGTACGAGATGCGATTATACGCCATTGTGCCTGAGTAATCGGCGTTTTGCTGATAAAGAAGGATTCGATCGTGACCTTGCGTTGTGGACATTCCCCTCGGAAATAATTCCGATCATATTTTCGGCACAATCTCTCGATTTTTACGTCTTCCGTCCCCATCAGAAACGTGCCGCCAGGGATGGCAACCATATCTATATCAATTGTTTCCTCCTCTGTTAACTTGAGTTCGATAGGTGGACGCTCGACATAAGGAGAATTTGCGCTTGAAGAGGGGTGACTGTCAGCCGTTTTTCTTATCCCAATGGTGTCATCATTTT
The DNA here is from genome assembly GCA_964574085.1 of uncultured Coleofasciculus sp. Classification (GTDB taxonomy): domain Bacteria; phylum Cyanobacteriota; class Cyanobacteriia; order Cyanobacteriales; family Coleofasciculaceae; genus Coleofasciculus. The sequence goes on along the minus strand of CAZNNK010001326.1, from coordinate 17 downwards.
GCAAGAGAACATACGCC
>CAZNNK010001325.1:0-1754 GCA_964574085.1 uncultured Coleofasciculus sp. | reverse complement strand
CAACGAATAGAGGTGGATTCGGTCATCATTTCTAGCAATAGTTCATCGGCATTTTCCACCATGGTTCTAAATTTAATGCATCGAAACGGCTGATAATCTTTACCGATTCGCTCTTGGATATAAAAAATGGGACCCGGTGAACTGATAGCGATTAAGACCGCTAAGATCAGGTAAATCGGGAAAAACAACGTGAGAACCGATAGGGAAAACACGACATCAAACAGCCGCTTGGCAAAAATTCCGTCTAAGCGATATCGAGACAGACCTTTGGGTCTGCTGCGTGGAGCGCGGGGCTGGATACCACGCTTCACGAACGCTCGCAACGTCTTGACGGAGATAAGTTGGCTTTGGGCAGTCATCTTACTCCTTCACTTCACACCACACGTCACGATCATAAAGCCAGAAGCGGTTAGCTACGGCACTAGCGACCAGGAAACTGGAATTTATACTCATTCATCGCGACAGGTGGTCTCGATAACAGCCGTCCAGAAACGTCAAGTAGCGATCGCTAAACACAGTTGGCGCAAATTGAGCCGCGTTGAATTGTATCTGTTCGGGACTAAAAGCAGTGGCTTGGGCTTCAAAGGCTTCCACCGCCTCCATCAAAGCCTGGGGACTTTGGTCTAGAAAAAACAGACCCGTACCCTTATCCGGATGTTTCCGGATATCTCGAACGGTTTCCAACGCCCCCCCCGCACCATAGGCAATCACAGGTGTACCACAGGCTTGTGCTTCCACCAAGGCAATGCCAAAATCTTCACAGGCAGCATAAACAAATGCCTTTGCCTTTGCCATATACTCCTCAACCAGGCGATCAGGACAAAAGCCCAGCACCTGCACATTGGGTTGAGCCTGATCCCGCAGCACCTGCAATTGCGGTCCATCACCAATGACGACCAAAGGATATCCCAATCGATTGAACGCCTCCACGATGACAGAAACTTGCTTATAACTCACCAATCGCGAAACCGTCAGGTAAAAATCCGACTTTTGCGCCTGGAACGAAAAGCGTTCAATATGGACTGGCGGATAAATCACCTCTGCCTCTCGCCTGTAACAACGCCAGATCCGTTGTGCAGTATGGCGAGAGTTGGCAATAAAATAATCGACTCGATTGGCGGAGATCACATCCCATTGGCGCAACCGATGCAGCAGATACCGGGTGAGTAACCCGGGTACTCCCCGCCCCATCTTGCTGTTGCTGAGGTAATCGAAGGTCAAATCCCAAGCGTAGCGCATCGGTGTATGGCAGTAACAGATGTGCAACTGCTGCGGACGAGTAAGGACACCTTTAGCCACAGCATGGGAGGAGGAGAGGATCACATCGTAATCCCGCAAGTCTAACTGTTCAATCGCTAAGGGCAGCAGGGGTAAATACTTCTGCACCCCCTGACTCGCCAACGGAAAATGCTGTAAAAAAGTCGTGCCAATCGAGCGTTCAAACAAATAACTTTGGGGATTGGTTGATTCAAAATCAATCAAGGCATACAAATCCGCCTCAACGGACTTGAGGATTTCTCGAACCACCAGTTCCGAACCACCCGTTGCGTTGGGAGTCAGCCACTCATGCACCAAGGCATACTTCAAGAATAGTTATCCCCCAATCCAATACTGCTCAGATAAGCTGTAATTTCATTTATTTTCCCCCAGCTCCCAGACGTGCCATGGCACGTCTCTACATGATCCTCAGCTTCTCCATCTCCCCCATCTCCCCCATCTCCCTCATCTCCCTCATCTCCCCCATCTCCCTCATC
>CAZNNK010001324.1:0-1759 GCA_964574085.1 uncultured Coleofasciculus sp. | reverse complement strand
AACTACTGCTTTTGTCAAGGGAATTCATGTTAAGAAAGATGTGAGTAATGCATAGGTCAACAAGGGGGTACTTCCCGGATTCTTACTGTACTCCTGTACCTTGGTGCGAAAGCTATCATCACCACACAATTCCTGACGTAACTGGTTCAGCGTCACTTCCCACAGGGATTTGTCGGGAAAATCGGGGATTGAACCATGTTGCTGAAAATACAGTTCCTCAAAGGATGCCTCAATATCCCCATTATGGTCTTTGAGAACTGCGATCGCGTCCTGGGCGGGATCATCGTTGGGTAATATGGTTTGATAGGAATTCAGTTCCGAGGGGGTGAGTTGAGTATTCATGCTGTCTACACAGGCTCAATTAGGAACGCAACCGGAAGTCTGGCACTATAGGGAAATCATGATCTGGTATCGATTGTAGCCTGAGACATTCATGAGTGCGATCGCGAAAAGCTCATAACCGCTAATATGGATACTTTTGCCAATTCTTTCTTTGTGAATTACCAACCTGCGCCCCTAACACCTGTAAAATCTATGCCAAAATTTTAGCTACACTACGCCAGTAGTCTGCGATGCAAACCCTTATGGCGCTAAAGCGCAACTACGAACAATTACCAAAATTGTATGCTGAAAAGGGAGAGGATAGTACACCACTATCCCCAAATAGTCACTTAGACGATCCCCATTCGACTTCAGGACTTAATCACTTATCGCTGATCAGTTTAGCATCCCTATGGCATCCGCTGCTCATCTCCCGAATCAACCTTGGTGCTTCCACTGTCCCCAACTTAACGATATCCTCGATCGCACTCCAGTTACTGTGACGCTGGATACACCTGTGGTTGAGGTTTTGGCGCGAATGAGTCAGGTGCAGGGATGTTCCTGTTCCCAGGATAAAGATCAGACGCCAGAATCCCCACAGAATCCCTTATTGTCTCCCTCCACTAGCTGTGTCTTAGTTACCCAGGGAACCCAGCTTGTGGGTATCTTTACTGAACGGGATGTGGTGCGCTTAACTGCACAAGGGCGTAATTTGGCGGGGGTGAGTATTCGTCAGGTGATGAGTTCCCCAGAGTATCGCCTCAAATCGAGCGAGTTTCGGGATGTTTTTAGCATTCTGGGTATTCTTAAACAATATCAGATTCGTCATCTGCCTGTGGTAGATGATCAGGAACAATTACTCGGTTTAATTACCCTCTCCACCCTGCGTTCGGTGATTGAACCCTCGCATCTGCTGAAACTGCGAACCGTGGATGAGGTGATGAATAGGACGGTGATTCAAGCCACCGTGGATACCTCAGTTCTCAAACTAGCGCAGTTAATGGCACGACATCGGGTCAGTTGTGTGGTTATATGTCAAGCGGTTCCGGGAAAAAATTCACAACAACCGATAGGAATTGTCACCGAACGGGATATTGTTCAGTTTCAAGTCTTGGGTATCAATCTGAGTGGATTACAGGCAAAAGATGTGATGAGTCAACCCCTATTTTGCCTGCATCCCACGGATAATCTTTGGCACGCCCATCAGGAAATGCAGCGTCGTTATGTACGGCGATTAGTTGTCACGGGTGACGGGGGGGAATTGCTGGGAATTGTTACCCAAACGCGGTTGCTTCACGTTCTTGATCCGATGGAAATGTATGGTGTGATTGACCAATTGCAGCAGGTTATCGGTCAGTTAGAAGCGGAAAAGATTGAGTTATTAGAAAGTCGCAATACTCAACTGGAAGAATTAGTCCAATCTCGCACCGAACAATTA
>CAZNNK010001323.1:0-1760 GCA_964574085.1 uncultured Coleofasciculus sp. | reverse complement strand
TCGGGCGATCGGTATCAATACAATATCCATCAAAAGTCATCCCTTCAAGTACGTTTTCTGTACCCGGTGAATCTTTGATGGTGATATCCACATAACTGGCATCCGGATCACTACCCGCGTCGAGTTGAATGCTAAATGTCAGCTCATTGGGTAGAGCGGCGCTGAGAGATGAGTAGATGTTAGATTCCGGCATAGGACTAGACGAAAAAACTCATTGATGTACCTTATGAAAATACTATACACAGAAAAAAAGCCAGGAATTAATACTTCATCAACACTTTAAAAACCCGCCCCATCTTCATCGAAATTTTACAAGTAACCTGTTGACGACGAAATAAGGCTGAATTATACTACAGCAAAATTAAAGAGGACTTGCTGAAAACTTGTTGTGGTGAGGGGAAGATGGGGGAAATGGGAAAGCTGGGGAAGATGATGGAGATAGGGTAGAGAATTGACATAAGACCAATGACATAAGACCAATGACATAAGACCAATGACATAAGACCAATATTAAGACTTGCCACTCCCCATCAAATACAGCAGCGCCATGCGTACTGCTACACCACTGGTTACCTGTTGAGAAATTAAACTGAATTCCGGATCATCCATTAACTCAGAACTAATTTCCACACCGCGATTGACGGGTCCGGGGTGGAGAATTTTGACTCCAGGGTGGCAAAGTTTCAAGCGATCGCGCGTAATCCCATAACGCTGATGATATTCTCGCAAACTGGGCAATAGATGCGCGGTCATGCGTTCTTTTTGCAGCCGTAAGGTCATGACAAAATCGGCATCTTTTAGGGCGGGTTCAACCTCCCAATGCAAGAATAGGCGACGATTGGGAACTGGGGATTGGGAAAAATTCTTCCCTGGCTTCCCCGCTCCAGACGTGCCATGGCACGTCTCTACAAGCTCCTGTACTCCCTTGTCTCCAGTTCCCTGGACATACTCAGCAAACTCCTGGGGAACTAGCGTGGGTGGACCAGCTAAATGCACTTCAGCGCCACTGGCGGTTAGACTCCAAATATTAGAACGAGCAACCCGTGAATGGACAATATCCCCGACAATAGCAATTTTTTTGTCTGCCAAGAGTTTCAAGCGAGGATACTCAAAATCCAATAGGGACGTAATTGTAAATAAATCCAGCAACGCCTGAGAGGGATGTTCGTGCTGACCATCGCCTGCATTCAAGATACCGACATTTGTCTGGAGGCGATCCATTTCCTGGGCGATCGCATGGGGGACTCCGGCTTCTCGATGGCGAATCACCATCATATCAGCTCCCATGGCTAAATAGGTTTTGGCGGTGTCGAGAATGGTTTCTCCCTTGGTCAAGGACGAGGTTCCTGGTGCATAGTTCAGGGTATCCGCACTTAACCGTTTGGCGGCGAGTTCAAAACTACTGCGGGTGCGGGTTGAGGGTTCAAAAAACATATTCGCCACCACCTGACCTTGCAAAGCCGGGACTTTTTTGGTGCGTCGGGAGAGAACTTCCCGACAGCTAGCGGCGGTTTGTAACAGGGTATCGTATTCAGCCGATGTAAAATCTTGCAGGGAAAGGACATGGCGGCGAGTCCAAGTGGCAGTAGCCATAAGAATAAAATAGCAAAATGGATAGAGAGGGGCTAACCGTTACTATAATCTTCATTCCCCTCCCACGACAAATAAATAGGGGCTGCTGAATCAGTGTTGTGGTGGGGTTAGAGAGCAGGGGGAGCCTCACAAGGGTAGGTTTTTTACTTTGATGGTAGAATGGAGGT
>CAZNNK010001322.1:0-1762 GCA_964574085.1 uncultured Coleofasciculus sp. | reverse complement strand
GAACGAACGATTTCTCTGGATGAGTTGAAAACTGAAGTTTTTGGTAAGCATTGGCAGGATCAATATTGGCATGAAGTATTGCGCTTAATTATTGCTATGGTTGAGCCAAAGTTAATTGGTGAATTGATTGATTATTTAATTGATAAAAATATTGAAAATGATGAATATAACCAGTTTGTCGCTGGTTTATTTTTTATAGCGGAGTGTATCTCAGAAGTAAGAAATTGCCATCTGATAAAACCAACTTCTGCCAGACTTATAGAGCAGATGAAACGCCTAACCAATAACCTAGAGATGTGCTGCCCAGCAGTTAAAGCCATCTCTACTACCTGGAGAGATGATTCCGATACCTTACTTTGGCTCAAAAACTGTACCCAATCTGGGGATAATCCTACGCTGCGGCAAGCGGCAGTAGAGGAGTTAGCGAAAGCCTGGAAAAATGACCCTGATATCTTATCTATTCTTAAACAACGCGCTCAATCAGATGATGATTCAGATGTACGCATTGCTGCTTTACAAGGGTTAGCCCAAGGTTGGAAGGATGACTTTGATATCTTACTCATTTTCCACACTATTGTTGAGTCTGATGAAGATTTAGATGTGCGACAGGCTGCATTGCGAGAGCTAGCCCGTCATTGGAAAGATGATCCTGATACTTTACTTCTTCTCAAAGAGCGTATTCAGTCCGACGAAGATCCAGATCTGCGACAAACCGCATTGCAAGAACTGATCCAAGGCTGGGAATATAATGCCGTTATTGACTTAATTTCAGACATTAAAACCTTTATCGAGTCAGCAATTGACTCAGATATTAATGATACACTCCAAGGAAAAACAGTCGAATCTACTCAAATTACTGATGACAATAATGAAGCAACTGTTTTGGATGTCGGAGAAGCCAAAGAAATTATTCTTAACGTTGAAAAATTAAAAGTTAACAGCAACTATCAATTTATTATTCCATTCAAACTAAAAGTCGAGTGCCTGCTGACCTACTTTATTTTTAAAGCTGATTATTATACTATTGATGACGCCAAAATGGAAAGTATTTCAATAGATGATTGGAATGACCATTACTATGAAGCTGAAGAGTACTGCTTACTTGAAGTGGAAGGTCTTGTTTCGGTTAATATTTTAGAAGATGAAGACATTGCTATTGATTCACTTACAAGGATTGATGTAGTGGAATAACATTCTTGCTTTGAAGTAGGTGTAGTTGACTATTTTAGTTATTTGTGAATTGCTTGCTCATCCTATATCTCTGGTTGTCTTAGCGATAATGAGGTAGGAAGCACAATACACTAGAACTATTCCCCAAATCCCCAACCTGCCATGACTACGACGACCAACCGCCTGACTCTCGAAGCCTATCTCAAGTATGATGATGGCAGCGATACTCGCTACGAACTGGTTAACGGAGAATTAGTCCCGATGAGCTTGGGTACTGGAAAGCATGGTGCCATCTTAAAATTCTTAGAACATACCTTTGATACCCAAGCCTCTGAAATGGGACAGCCGTGGATCGCCCTAGCTGGAATCGTGGGTATCCGTTCCCCTCGTGCAGGGCGTTGGGATACTGTTCGCATTCCCGATGTGGTAGTAATTCCCCTAGAACAGTGGCGTGAGTTACAAAATCGGGAAGCGATTATTGAGTTAAACGAACCCCCACCCTTGCTTGTCGTTGAAGTGGTAAGTGAATCGACCAAACGCACCGACTATCGCGCTAAACGCTCAGAATACAGCGTTCTCGATATCCCTGAAT
>CAZNNK010001321.1:0-1763 GCA_964574085.1 uncultured Coleofasciculus sp. | reverse complement strand
TCCTAGTACAAGAAGGCAGAAGTCCGAAAGCTCCAGGGCAGAAGGCTCTAAGGGAAAAGATTGACTGGTCAAGGTTTGGCGCATTTTGCTTTGTCCTAATCGCCTTGGCGACTGCTATATAAAAAAAGATAAATGACCAAGGACAAATGATAATAGTTTGACATAAACGCTTGGATTGCGCCTTCATTTCTGCTATAATTACTAGCTTATTGCTATTGAGTTGGATTGAGTTGCATTACAAAAATCTTTTCCCTCTGAACAGGATAGGTGAGGATTTGGCAGGGGAGGAACAATCAAGGATAAGTTCCCCCAACTCCCCTTAACCGAACAGCACTAGATTGGGAGGATATCTGTCCCCCATTCAGTTCGGTTATTTCCCCGATTCCACCCTATTCATTTCTCGGTGTTGTAGGTGATGATAGTAACTAGGAGAGAATGTCAACCTGTTAGACCCTATCGGTGTCAGGAGGAAAAGTAGCAGATGCGACACCCGGATCATTTTTGGGAAATGTTGAACCTTTACCTCTTTACCGTCGTCTAAAGATGTAATACTATAGAGTTAAGGCAAACTCATACTGACTTCGCATTCGCCCTGTTCCTAGCCCAGAGAAAGCTGGGAAACGCCGCAGAATCAACGAAGAGACAATTTACTGAGTCAATCGCTTTAACTCCTGATCGACGGTTAGATCTCCTACCCAACTCAATACAGGTAGGAGTCTATACATCTTTTAGTAGATGTGAACAACCGCTTCGCGCACGTATCCTCAAGGTGAGAGACGGCTATAGCTTTTGCTTTTGAGGTCAAAATCCGCGACAGATTTATTGCTCGTTTACGGAGTCACTACTCACAGATGCCCACTGTTAACACCAAACCCAAAACGACCAAGCCCACATTTTCGGCGGATATGGTTCGCACGTATCTGCACGAAATCGGTCGCGTGCCACTACTGACCCATGAGCAAGAAATTGTCTATGGTAAGCAAGTGCAGCAGATGATGCCGCTCTTGGAGGCAAAAGATGCCTTAGCGGAAACCTTAGAGCGCGAACCGACGATGCAGGAGTGGGCAGATCACGTTGATTTAGAGGAATCAGCCCTTAAGAAAATTATAAACCAGGGAACGCGAGCCAAGCGCAAAATGATTGAAGCGAATCTGCGCCTAGTGGTGGCGATCGCCAAAAAGTATCAGAAGCGTAACATGGAGTTCCTGGATTTGATTCAGGAAGGTACCCTGGGATTAGAGCGAGGCGTGGAGAAATTTGATCCCACGCGAGGGTATAAGTTCTCCACTTATGCGTACTGGTGGATTCGTCAAGCCATCACCCGCGCCATTGCCCAACAAGCCCGTGCAATTCGGTTACCGATTCACATTACCGAAAAGCTGAATAAGATCAAGAAAGTGCAACGGGAACTGTCTCAGAGATTGGGGCGGAACGCGACACCCACTGAGATTGGTCAAGAGTTAGAGTTAGAACCGTCCCAAATTCGCGAATATTTGAGCATTGCCCGTCAACCCGTATCCTTAGATGTGCGGGTAGGGGATAACCAAGATACCGAATTATCTGATCTGTTGGAAGATAGTGGACCGACTCCGGTTCATTACACCACCCAGGAATCCCTGCGCCAAGATTTAGATAATCTCCTGGCAGAATTAACCCCCCAACAACGGGAAGTCTTAGCACTGCGTTTTGGCTTATAAGATTGGAATGAACTCTCTCTGGCAAAAGTCGGACAGAGACGAAATCTCAGTCGCGAACTAGTACGC
>CAZNNK010001320.1:0-1764 GCA_964574085.1 uncultured Coleofasciculus sp. | reverse complement strand
AATATCCAGATGCATTAAACAATGATGCACCCAGCGCCTATGGTGCCAACCGAGATGCACAACTTGATAGTGATTGCGCTGCGTATCAAAGATTGTCTCTACCTCAAACTCACCATAAGCTGGCTTAACTTCTGCATAATCCATCAACAATTGCTGCACAATTTGCTGATACTTGATTACTTTATCCGTTAGTTCTGCCATTGTAAAATTTCCTCCACCTCAATATTGTAAACGATTAGTTTTACCTGATTTTATGGCAGGATTGATACAGAACAATCAAGTTATAGCAGTAGACATATCGATTAGGACAAATGAACTGTTGTAGAGACGTTCCGCCGGAACGTCTTTATCCTACTTACGTAGGTACATCACATAAGGAGGCAATGGTGCGTTACGCTGCGCTAACGCACCCTACAAATAGAGGTTCTGCGTAAGTCCTAAATGTACACAAATATGTATAGTTACGTGGTATTCTTGCTAAAGTTTAGTCAAAAGCTTGAGCTAAGTAGTCGGACAAAAGAGAATGGCACTGTACTAAGTTTTGTCAATAGACCTCAAACCCTTACAAATGACGAATGACAAATGACTAAAACATTTCGCCAACTCCTCCAACAACCCGAAACCCTGATCCTTCCCGGCGTCTACGATTGCATCAGCGCCAAACTTGCCGAAAAAATTGGCTTTGAAGCCATCTTTACCAGTGGCTTTGGCATTTCCGGTTCCACTCTCGGTAAACCCGATTACGGTTTTCTCACCGCTACCGAAATGCTGAATAGCGCCGGAAAAATTGCTGAATCCGTCACCATTCCCCTTATCGCTGATATTGATACCGGGTACGGAAACCCCCTCAATGTTATCCGTACCGTTACTGATATCGTTAAACTTGATATTGCCGGAATTATCTTAGAAGACCAAGAGTTGCCCAAAAAATGCGGTCATTTTGCCGGAAAACGGGTGATCCCCGCCGCAGATCATATCCAGAAAATCCGCGCCGCCGTTCAAGCCCGTGGTAAAAGTGACTTAGTGATCATTGCCCGTACTGACGCCCGTGCGCCCTTGGGACTCGACGAAGCAATTAATCGCGGACGTGCCTATTATGAAGCTGGGGCAGATATCATCTTTATAGAAGCCCCCCAGTCTCTTGAAGATTTACAGGCGATCGCATCAGCACTTCCTGATGTGCATCTGTTTGCCAATATGATAGAAGGGGGCAAGACTCCAGTGCTGTCAGGTCAACAACTACAGGCGTTAGGCTTCAAAATTGTCGTCTATCCCCTCTCTGGCTTATTTGCCGCGACTAAAGCTATGATGGACTGTTTGACTCATTTGCGCCAACAGGGGACTACCGCAGGCTTTTCCAATCTCGTCTCCTTCCCAGAATTTGAGCAGCTTATTGACGTACCGCACTATCGCCAACTCGAACAGCAGTTCACAGCGTCAGAAGAACCACCGTAGGGGGAAGCGTGAGGGAGATGGGGGTGATGGGGTGATGGGGTGATGGGGTGATGGGGGAGTTAATTTAAAATTATTGCACTTGGTCGGGCGGGACGCAATACTGCTCGGATAAGCTTCTCCCTCAGCTCCCAGACGTAGCATGCTACGTCTCTACTGAATGCTACGTCTCTACTGATCCGGTTGACCAATAGAAGAATGTCAGTATACATGGGTATAAAGGGATGCTATCTTCAAAATTTGACCTGAATCCCCTGAAATCCCCTGTAGACGGCAACTACACCCAACCATTACGGTTCTGCCCACTGATAC
>CAZNNK010001319.1:0-1769 GCA_964574085.1 uncultured Coleofasciculus sp. | reverse complement strand
GAGGAGATGGGGGTGATGGGGGAGAAGATTCCCAATGAACCATGAACAATCAACAATGAACCATCAACAATCAACAATCAACAAATGACAACATTAGTTACTCAATTTCAACCCAACGATACTGATTTATCCCAATCTAGACAGGTTACTCCATCCCTAAAATTCATTGTCTTCAGCATGGGGAATCTGCATCTAGCGTTACGCATTGAGTCAGTTTATAAAGTCGTCGATCACACGCCAATTTACAGTAGTGGACTGAACCATGTCGGCGTTGCTCATTTAGGCGATCGCGAAGTTACAGTTGTAGACTTGTATTGGCGATTTTTCAAGCAAAGTCCGATTCAGGAATCCAGTGCGGGCGGGTATTTGATTGTGGTTAGAAACACGACAGGAGACTTATATGGAATTCCGGTAACAGACACACCAATTTTAATGGAAATACCCTTATCAGCCATTCGCCTACTACCCGAATCCTATCGACGAGCCGATACCCTAGAAGTTGCCAGTCATGTAGCCGTCATTCCTCAGGATAAAGAATCAATTACTGTATTTTTACTGGATGTGGATTTACTGATGCCAATCTTCCAGGAAATTGGCACATTAACACACAACGTATGAAACAATTTTGAGCCTGCATTCGCCAACCGTAGGGGCGCACCGACGTGCGCCCTTTGCTAACGTGCTCTCTTTCCTGATCTGATTTGGGGGTTGATGGGTTTACTGATATTTATGTTAATTACTGGGCTAATGATGAGTTGGGCGGGTTGGCTATTTAATATGATGATATTTCGTAATATGAGGATTGATGAGAATCAAGGTTGGGGTGGTTGTAAAGCCTGCATCAAACATTTTGCTCTACGCCTCATCCTCTACCGCAACAATTATATCCCTTGGAACTACGCCCGTTTCCTCGACTACGCTACAGAACGCATCTTCCTGCAAAAAGTAGGCGGCGGCTACATCTTCATCCATCGAATGCTGATGGAACACTTTGCCCAGATGGAACTTGACCGCTAACCTAAAACAAATGGCACTGACTTGAGGTTGTACGGTATATCTAGGGTTTTAGCGCTCCCCAAATGCTTATTTCAGTAATATTGAACCTAAAGCACATATCCTGAACGCTACACTCCCAATATGATACAGCTTACTGGCTAATGATTCAATAGGTGCGATAATCTTGATAAATTAACCTCACACTCAACAAACCATTACAAACTTAATGAACGATTTTCCGGGCTGGGCATTTTTTATCTTTTTTATCTTAATGTGGTGCAGCATTTCGCTGATTCTATCCTATATCAGTGGTTGGCAGGAACTGGCAAAGCACTATAAAACCACTCAGCCATCTCCGAACAATATGTCCTATATGAAAACTGGTAGAATTGGCATCACTCGATTTGGAAATTCACTGAATATTGGTACAACTTCAGATGCTCTTTATTTGAGTGTCTTTCCCCTTTTTCGTCTGGGACACCCACCCTTGCTCATTCCCTGGAGTGCTATTACCCGTGTTGAACAAGTTTCTAGGTGGTTTGGGTTCACTGATTATTATCGCCTACAGGTTGGCTCACCGAAAATCACTACTCTAATGTTACCGAAACGCTCTTTAGGCGACGTTGAAACCATTCTAGAGCGTCGATTCAGTAACCCTAGTTAGCGGTGGAAATACAGCAGATTTAGTGGTTGATGAGGTACAGTCTTCTTCCGCAAGATCCCCGACTTCTTGGAGAAGTCGGGGATCTGTCTGTGTACCTCACTTACTACCA
>CAZNNK010001318.1:0-1769 GCA_964574085.1 uncultured Coleofasciculus sp. | reverse complement strand
TTAGGCGTTCCCATTTTACTCTATCTCGCCGCCATTCTGATTATTCCCTTGCATGTGTGGTTAGGCGTATCTGCCCAAATTCCTCTAGGAGAGATTTTCAGCTTCTATACTGTTTTAATCGCAGGTTGTGCTTTCTTCTACAGTGCCGCCCTACTGTTTGGGTTAATGAGTTCGTGGTTGAACGGTTTCCAGGCATGGTTAGGCGGTGGCACAGTTTTGGCGTTCTTACTGATGGCATACAACAATCGGATTTGGAACAATACATTTGACTGGATCAATCTGTTTTATCCATCGGTAGTTCTACCCTATCTCTATAATCAAGCAGAAATTTACAATCAAGCCTTTTCCTCCTCGGAAAATGATATCCAAACGCTGCAATGGTTTCATCTTCCTATGGGGTTGTCAGGATTAGCTATTGTCAGTTTTGTCCTATTAAATTATGCTTTATGGACAGGTTGGATTTGGCAAGCCCTGAAGCGACGCTTTCAAACTCCCAATATAGCTATTCTGAGTAAACGACAAAGTTATTGGCTAGTTGCTTGCGTTGAAGTTTTGTTGTTAGGATTTGCTGTCCAAGACAAGCCGAATGGCTCTTGGATTGGTGAAAATATGTTTGATATTGCCTGCTTCAATACCGTGCTATTCCTAGGTTTAATCGCTGTACTTTCCTCTCACCGCCAAGTCTTACAGGATTGGGCACGTTATCGTCAGCAACAAGGGACAAATCACAAAGCGTGGGGGATTGTTCATGATTTGATTTGGGGAGAAAAAAGTCCACCTATTGTCGCCATTGCAATTAATTTAGTGATTGCGACAACTCCGTTTTGGCTTTGGATTGCACTGGGTAATGATCTAGGATTTGACAAACTAAAAGCGTTGTTAGCCGTTGCTTTTTTCATCTGCATAACTCTCATTTGTGCCACCCTAGCCCAGCTAATGTTAATGATGAAAACACCCAAGCGATCGCTGTGGGCAACAGGGACGATTGGGGCTGTTCTTATCTTGCCTTCAATTCTGTTGTTAGTCTTGGAAATTGAGCCTTACGACAATCCTATTCCCTGGCTATTTTCTTCCTTTCCTTGGGCAGGAATTGAATCTGCTGCTACCTCAGTTATCGCTTCGGCATTGCTTACCGAATGCCTAATCTGGGGACTATTAACGGTGCAGTTAACACGGAAATTACACAAAGCTGGTGAGTCAGCAACTCAAGCTTTGTTAGCGGGACATTCCTCTAGTCGTCGTTAGATGAACCTTAATGTAAATGTTGCTGATTTAAGCGGGTTTCGTTCGTAGTCGGCACTTTAGTGCCATAAGCGATCGCATCGCTGACTACAAACTGATAAAAGACCCGTTAAACTTGAGAGTATGAGTTCAGCGTTTGTGGTTAAGACTCAAGGTTTTAGGCGCTAAAGCGCAACTACGAACGAACGGTTAATTTGGAGATATTCCCCATGTTTTCTACACTGATCAACCGACTGGGTGACTGGAATCCCCAGTTGATGCGAGAACTTCGAGGACGGTTGCAACTCCGCAATGGACTCCTGGTTGTGGCAACGTCTTTAATTGTTCAAACGTTAATTTTGTTGTCGTTTTTTAGCGAAAATTGTACGAAGCGTGTTAATAATCGCTGTGTCGAATTCGTCTGGGAATTTGACTGGCTGATGATTTTCAGAACACTCAATTGGATTTTGCCCCTGTGTTTATTTTCCATCGGCGTCTATTTGCTGGTTTCTGATTGGATGCAAGAACATCGGCGTGGTACGCTCAAT
>CAZNNK010001317.1:0-1771 GCA_964574085.1 uncultured Coleofasciculus sp. | reverse complement strand
GTGGGCTCGGAGATGTGTATTAGAGACTGTAGTACGCCTTGCTTCGACCTCAAACCTCCCCTTGACCCAGTTTATATCTCGCCCATGCTGACGCGCTTCCCAGAGTAAACGTCCAGCTAACTGCAATAAAAAAGGATGCGTACCCCCCAACTGTTTTGCCAATTTCTGATCCTGGGGACTCAACGCTGCTTGTCCCTCTTTACCCTGACTGTCTGATAAACGCACTAATTTCCACGCCTCCTCCTCCCGCAATTCCCCCAGCGCCAATACCTGAGTCAAATTAAAAAACGGTGAAGTGAGACGATAGCGATGCTGATAAAACTCCAACTTCCGGGGAGACGCTACCACTACCATCAACGCGCCACTATCAACAAGCGATCGCAGGTTATCAAAGAATCCATCATCAAAGTCCCGATAATGATGGATTAGCACTTCAAAGTCATCTAAACAGAGTACCGCTAATACCCCTTGTCGCTTCCAATGTCCCATGGCGCTACTAAATGCCAAACGGTTAAACTGGGGAACTCTCAGCGCCTCCACTAATCCCGGTTGACGCTGCACTTGGGGATGATTCCACAACAGTCGCCCAACCTGATGATAAAATCCCTCATCTCCATGACACTGGGGATTCTGAAGCGAAAGATAAATGGTAATAAACCGATGCGGTTGAGAAACGTACTCCTGATAGGTTTGACAGAAATGATAAAGCAGCCAGGATTTGCCAATGCGTCTGCGCCCAACCACATTCAAGCTACCGGGTAAGATACCTGTCATCTGATTGGTCATTTGTTGCAACTCCTCGTGGCGTCCCACAAAAAATCGGGAATCCGCGATCGCTGCACCGACTATAAATGGACACGGTTGCGCTGAACTCATGAATCAGAGGACAATGACTCGACAAGCATACTCAACAGTTATCATTTTCTTCTACCTTGCGACCTTTAACTTTAGGCAGCATGTCACCTGTGTTCAGTTGAGTCTGCGAACGTAGATAGGTTGAAACTGTTCCCTGTTCCCTCCCCTCACCCCAAAACTTATTCAGCAGACCTTCTGCTATCTGCCTTGATAAAAAATTAGGCAATTCATCCCACCCCCTAGCAGGAATGAGATGAATTGCCTCTTGACAAGTGTCAAAGCACTGGTCAACTTGTAAGGTTTGGCTCGGTCAGCGGCTTTGAGCCGCAACTACAGCCTTTTCAGCTTCAGCAGGAGCATCAAGCACCCGCAGACTGGGAAACAGAAAATGATTTTCCTCAACATATTGAGCGCCAAATAAACCTTTTTCTGCCCAGAAATAACGGTCTGTCGTATGCTCATTTCGCTTAACTAATAGTAAAGCGGGCGGAATAATCCCGGCTGATTGAATATATTTACGTGCTGCTGTAACCGGTTTATCTTCACCGCTTTCTAGATTATACTGAGGCACATGTTCTAGGATTTTGCGCCCCTCTTGGCGGCGGCGACTCTTACGCTTACGTCTTCTTGCCAACCTCTTTACCTCCTCTTTTTGCTGACAGTTGTAATGTTAGTTACAAAAGCCGTCGTAAGTATATCTGCTTGAGTCTGAAATATCAATATCTTTGTAGGCTTTGATTAGATATGCCGAAAATGCCTCAATGCTAAGTTTGAAAGAGGCTTTGAGCGACGATACCGTAAAAATCACTACCATAAAAATTAATTTTTCGTTAAAAAAGTTAACAAAAAGCTGCCGGAGGGGTGGAGGTGAGGGGGTGAGCTGACAGGTGTAGGTTTTTTATTTAAGGGTGGAGAC
>CAZNNK010001316.1:0-1775 GCA_964574085.1 uncultured Coleofasciculus sp. | reverse complement strand
AACTTCTGCAACGCCTTCGCCTCAATTTGCCGCACCCGTTCGCGAGACAGTTCCAGCGCCCGCCCAATCTCAGCTAAGGAGTAGGGATGTCCATCGCCTAAACCAAACCGCATACAAATCACATCCCGTTCACGACTGGTTAAATCAGCCAGGAGTTGCTGTAAATCCCGCTGTAAAGCCTCGCGCATCAATACGTCTTCTGGGGAGGTTTCCTCGGTTTCCAGTAAATCCCCCAGTTCTGTATCCTTCTCCTTGCCAACTTTAATCTCCAAGGAAACCGATCGCGGAACTCGCATCAGCACTTCCCGTACCTGGGGCGCATCCATTTCCAACTCTTTGGCGATATCCTCAATCGTGGCGGTGCGCCCTTGTTCCTGAGAAATCTTCCGCTGGGCTTTCTTGATCTTGTTCAGCTTCTCTGTAATATGAACCGGTAAACGAATGGTTCGGCTTTGAGTCGCGATCGCGCGAGTAATTCCCTGACGAATCCACCAATAGGCATAGGTACTAAACCGATACCCCTTCGTCGGATCAAATTTCTCAACCGCCCGTTCTAATCCCAAGGTACCTTCTTGAATCAAATCCAGCAGTTCTAACCCACGATTTTGATACTTCTTCGCCACCGACACGACCAGGCGCAGGTTAGCTTTAATCATGTGTTCTTTCGCCTGCAACCCTTGGGCTTGAACCTGTTCGAGTTCCTTAACCGTCAGTTCGGCTAACTCCGCCCAGCGCCGTTTCCCCTGTACCAGACTGGGCTTCAGGGTAGCCACCTCCACCCCAGCGGTTGTCGCCCAGCGTTCTAAGGAGGGACGATGACCTAACTGCGAGGCTAAACGGTCATGGGTTTCGATTAAATGAACGAAATGCTCAATAACTTGCTCCTCTGGTGTGGCGAACTTCGCTCGCAAGTCCAATAATCGCATATAGCGCTGAACTTTTTGAGCTTCTGAGACTTCTTCATCTCGTCTTAATAAACGAACCCGACCGATTTCTTGAAGATATAGCCGCACCAAATCAGTGGTACGGCGGTTGGCACTTTTAGCAAAGCTAGTCGTGTCGATATCTTCTTCTATATCTGGATCAACGAATTCATCCACAGGATTATCGATATCGCCGTGGGTATCCTGCAAATCCAGGCTGTAGGTAGGCTGGTCGTGGTCGAATTCAGTGTCGGCAAAAGGAGTGGCTGGCATAGTGATCTCTTAGATTACGACCGATAACGACACTTGATCGAAGTGTGTCATCACTTATTACTAGAATTCCCACCCTTGATGACCGGATAACAGCGTTTTCGTTTTTCTCACCGCGAAGGGTTACCTGTTTTCCAGGAACCCCTGACTGAGATTTACTGCTAACGCATCGCCCCAGTTTCCGTTTTTACAGAATTCTCCGCATTTTGAGCTTAAACTCTGTCTCAGGTTAGATAACTGGGCTTCTCCTCTAGCAGATAGTATACGCGATACCCTCTTCGGGGATGAGTGACCTTAGTCAAAGTCTGTATTAATCTACATCACCCATGGGACGGATTCCTGAAGGATTATTTAGATTTGTTCAGAAAACCGTTTTTGACCAGGATATCATCTGCAAAAGCTGGATGGATAGCATTGGGTCATACCGCTAATTCCATCTCTTTCTATTCCATTGTATAGAACAAGCGATAGGGCGTAGGTAACAATTCACATTTTGAATTAGTTTATCGGGTGTCGGGTGTTGGGTGTGGGGAGAAACCGAAGTCCTTGAAGTTCCCTCCCCTTGGCAAGGGGAGGGTTAGG
>CAZNNK010001315.1:0-1776 GCA_964574085.1 uncultured Coleofasciculus sp. | reverse complement strand
GTATAATACTATGGCGGTCATCAAAAGATAAGACGAGATGAAACGAGGAATCGGACAGTTGACGAATAGCTTACTGTCTTTATTCCTGAAGTCAAACTGTCCATTATGCGATCGCGCCACGGATGCTGAACTTTGCCCATACTGTCAGCGTCAGCTACAGCGCTGTCAACTGAAGCATCCCAGTCAATTTTGGCAAGGGGATTTACCCGTGTTTGTCTGGGGACATTATGGCGATGCTCTTAAACGGGCGATCGCAGCGCTAAAATATGAGAATCATCCCCAGTTAGCTCGTCCTTTGGGATACTGGTTGGGTGAGGCGTGGCTAAAATCGGCGGCGGCGCAGCAGAGGAAAAAGTTAACGGTGATTCCGATTCCAATTCACCCCAGTAAGCGACGAGAACGGGGGTTTAATCAAGCTGAACTCCTTGCCGAGAGTTTTTGTCAATTTACAGGATATCAGTATCAACCCCACGGTTTAGAACGAGTTCGGGAAACTGAAGCCCAGTTTGGCTTATCGGCAAACGAGCGATCGCAAAATCTCATGGATGCATTTGCTGTAGGTAAGCGCTTTGGCAAACGTTCACATCATTCACCTGTCCTGATTTTAGACGACATTTACACCACAGGCGCAACCGCCCGTTCCGCCACAGAAGTCTTACGGAAGCAAGGAATCGCCGTATATGGTATTCTTGCGATCGCCTCGTCTAAACAGGGACGATAGGGTTGTACCGACGTGACCGTGGAACGTCTGGAAGATGGGGAAGCAGATGCATTCGTAGAACTGAAAAACGCGATTCTACCGTCACCCCTAAAGCGCTGTCTGCCCGATTTGACGAATAATCATCTGCTGCTCTGACTCCTCCTGATAAACGTCGTAACTCCCTTGGTGCAGGAGGCATACAGGGATTCGGATCAAAATATTCGACTAATCGCGGCGCACTAAATCCATCAAGTCGTTCGATAATCTTGGGATTTCCTACCTGCACTTGTTCTTGTTCTAGCACCACCGGAACAGGCACAACTAAGGCAAAATCTTTAACATCTCCTTGATAATCATTTGCCATCGTCAAAATT
Organism: uncultured Coleofasciculus sp.; assembly: GCA_964574085.1. Taxonomy (GTDB): domain Bacteria; phylum Cyanobacteriota; class Cyanobacteriia; order Cyanobacteriales; family Coleofasciculaceae; genus Coleofasciculus. The sequence goes on along the minus strand of CAZNNK010001315.1, from coordinate 702 downwards.
GTGCGATCGCTATCCCGTGCGATAATCACTTGAGAGGCTTGGTTGTAAAGCTTTGTATCCGCTTTTGCCACATAAAATCCACAAAAGTGCGATCGCATATCTTGTCGGGTGCGTTCCTTCTCTACGCCTCTCATTGTAAAACCCAACACTTGCTGATAGGAACACACCATCCCCATTAGTCCGTAAGTGGTAATCCTAACCCTTCATCCAGATCTTGCACTGGACGAATAGTTATCCAGGAAAGCAAGCCAGGTTCAGGTAGTGCTACACCTAGAGAACGCCCTTGCGCCAATTCCTCAGCAACGCCTTGGGGCATGATAATTTGATTGTATAGACTGGGGAGTAAGTTAAGTAAATTGGTTTGGTAAAGATACTGGATTGGTGACGTATCGGTAATGACTTCAGGCATTGGCTAAATCTTCCGCTAGTTCTGATTCAGTTAAGCGAAAAGTATCAACACCGAATTCAGCAAGTTTGGCTAAAAATACGACTCGTGGAATTCTGGCTAGATTTGCTGCGGCTCCAGAAGAAAGTCGCCCTAATTCATAAAGCTTAACGGCTGCGGCTAAAAGGATCTCACTATCGAGTTTTTCAGGAGTTAGCTTCAGTGCCTGTACTGTTTCTTCAGATATGGACAGTGTAATTTCATACATAGCAAAATTAAAATTCAACATTCTCTCATTGTAGTTGTCGGGTAGACAG
>CAZNNK010001314.1:0-1778 GCA_964574085.1 uncultured Coleofasciculus sp. | reverse complement strand
GTTCTCGGAATTGGGAGACATCCTGATTAAAGGATGTCCGCTTGATTGTGGTTAAACCTGTCGCAATTAAGCCAGTACCATCGCATCCAGCGACACCTATTCGTTTACTACCAACATCTAAACCCAAGGCTGAGATTTTCTGCATCGTTTCAGTTAAACCTATGTCCGGGCGGGTTGTACTCCCCTACTCAGCATTTGTCGAGTTACCTGGAGGTTGAATGTCCTTCTCTTTTTTTGACGAGGAATTGGTTCCATTGGTTTTAGATGCGGCGTGAGGTTGTTTGGAGAGGGATTCCCACCAGGAGATACGACTGGGGATGGGAGTACGGGCTGGCTGGAGTCCCTGAAGCACTTCCGATAACTGTAACCCTTCTAGTTTCTTAGCTTCCCGGATTTTATGCCAGACTGAACGAGACATGAGCAGACTATGCTCGATTCTCTGGGCTTCTAACTGTTCCAGATAGTCTTCTCGTTCTGGTTGATAGTCAGCTGACGCCAGATGCAAAGACTGGGCGGGATATTGTTGGGTAATCCACGCCATTTGGGAGAATAACTCGGGATACAGGCAAGTGTAGGCAGGGTGAACCGTAAGTTGGGCTTCGTGGGCTCGACTCCCATCCCGGCAAAGGGTGAGTTGAAAATAACCAATTGCTGCTTTCCGCTGGGATTCAAACACATAAGCACTAATCACTTCAGTGCGATTGAACCACTGTTGTAGCGTCGAGACAAGCGATCGCATAAATCCTGTTTTAAAATCCTCGATGTGACGATCAAACACTTGACGCACTAACGGCGGCATGGACGCTGTATCGAGTTGATACAATAGCTGGGCATCCGCATTACTCACCGGGAGCAAGTTCGGCAAATCGGGTTCGCGATCGGCTAAACTCCCTAAGGTTTGAGCAGAAATTGACCAATATGTCAACTGCGCTAGGGGTTGAAATCCATTGTGCCGATACAGTGCCAGGGTATCTTTATTGTGGATATTGACTTCTAGTAACCAGGTGCGGGCTTCCCAGATCGTTTCAAAGCAATGACGCAAGAGTGAGGAGCCGATGTCGAGTTTGGCGGGTTTATTACCGGGTTCAGGAGACGCATCGGGGGCAACTAACACCTGTTCCACGCGCCAAGTACTGCGAGTCCGATTAAAGGGCGATACTTTAATTAATCCTCGCAGTCGCTGAAATTGTTCAGCCACATAGAAACAAAAATCATACTGGCAAGGATTCGGAAACCAATTCAAAACCATCAGCAGCCCATACCAGCGCCGAAGCTGCTGAAGTTGGCGAATGAAGGTTAACGAGCAGCTATTACACTCCGTATCTGTGGCTTGAGTCGTAAGCTGCTCAATTCTCTCCAAATCGCCGTATTGAATGGGGCGAATGACAGTCTTCGCGTTTTCCGGAACAGGTGAAGTCATGTTGAGTAAAGATGCTAGTACAAGAAGGCAGAAGTCCGAAGGCTCCAGGGCAGAAGGCGATAAGGAACATAAAGTAGCTGCTTTTAGGGAGCGTATTAACTGGTTAGTTATTTCTGCCAAGCTGCACTAGGAAGCCAACAGCAGACAAGACCCAGTTTTTTTGCCCTGTAGTATACAGCGACAAGATTTAGGTTAGTGTCCTGCCAATATATTAACGATTTTCCCTGTCTGTTCATGGGGAACAGGGAATAGGGAACAGGGAACAGGGAATAGGGAATAGGCTATAGAAATTTTGTCTCCCATCGGGGCCGGGGGGGGGGGGGGGGGGGGGGGGGGGGGGGGGGGGGGGGGGGGGGGG
>CAZNNK010001313.1:0-1778 GCA_964574085.1 uncultured Coleofasciculus sp. | reverse complement strand
TTCCCCTATGAAGTCAGAAGCTCAGGCTTCAACGAAGTAAGCCTGAGTAGTTCACACATTCTCGGCTTGACGGGTTAAGGTGGCGCTGCCTTCCTATCCGATAAAATATCAAGATAGTCGAGGGTGAGGGATAATGACCAATGAAAAACTTTTGTCCGGAAAACTTCCTGATTTTGATTGTTGATGATAATCCCAATAATTTACAAATTCTTCATGTCATTTTAGAAACCGAAGGCTACACAACAATTGCTGCTAGCAACGAAGAGGACGCGATTGAGCGGGTACGACTTGACAAGCCTGACTTAATTATTATGGCGTTAACCATGCCAAAAACGAGTGGGTTAGAGTTGTGCGACCATCTTAAGTCTCCCCCTCCCCTAACCACAAGTCCAATTATCCTGATGCGGACGATTCGTGAACAAGAGTATTTAATCGAAGCCTTTGAAAAAGGCGCTGCCGATACCATTACTCATCCTTTTAATCCAGCAGAAATACTTGCTCGTATCCGCACCCATTTAGAATTGAAGCAGACTCAAAAACAATTAAATCGATTGGTTCAAGAACAGGAAAAATTAACGAAATTGTTGAGGAAATTAGCCAGTACTGATCCACTAACAGGACTCTGGAATCGCCGTCATTTTTTAACGATTGGCTATCAGGAGTTTAATCGCGCCTGTCGGTACAAGCGTTCCTTATCTATTCTGATGGTTGATCTTGATAACTTTAAACAGATTAACGAGGAATATGGGCATACAATGGGAGATGAAGTCCTTAAGGGTGTAGCCAAAAGCATCGTTGGTTCATTGCGTGAAGCAGATTATTGTGGACGATGTGGCGGCGAGGAATTTGTCACATTACTGCCAGAAACGGATAGTGCTGGGGCGATGCGTGTGGCTGAACGTTTGAGAAAGCGACTCGAACAAATTACCATTGGAATTGGCGATAAACAGGTACAAATGACGGTAACAGTTGGTGTAGCGAGTTATCAATTAGACGATTCCAACATTGAGGTAATTATCCAACGAGCGCATAAAGCACTTTATCACGCCAAGAGTCAGGGATACAATCGGGTTGTCTTGCATTAGGTTAAGCCTGCATCTAACTTCTAGCAGATTTAGGATATTCGCGGCTGCGGTAAGGATAAAAGAGTTGATAGAAATAGAGAGGGTCGATGAATAATAATATAATTTTATTTGCAGGTAGAGCGAATCCTGGATTAGCTAAAGCGATCGCCCAAGACTTAAATATACCCTTGGGAAATTGTACGGCGCAGCAATTCCCCGATGGAGAAGTCACGGTACAATTACAGGAGTCGGTGCGGCAGAAGTCGGTGTTTATCGTCCAGTCCACTTCTCCCCCCGTAAACGACCATCTGATGGAACTCTTAGCATTTACAAATGCCTGTCGTCGGGCAGCCGCGAGGCAAATTACGGCGATTATTCCCTATTTTGGCTATGCCCGTGCGGATAAGCGCCATGGTTGTCACGAACCGATTACCGCCAGTATGGTGGCTGAGATTATGCAAACTGTGGGGATCGATCGCGTGATTACTCTGGATTTACATGCACCCCAGATTGAGGGCTTTTTCCGCATTCCTGTGGATAGTTTATCGGCTATATCAATTTTAGGCGAAACCCTGCGCGATCGCTTACCTGCTGATGTGGTGGTGGTGTCCCCCGATACGGGACGGGTATCGATGGCGACAAATTATGCACAACTACTGGATAGTTGGTAAAAGTATAGTCAAATATAGACAGACTAAATTTCATTGCAGAAAT
>CAZNNK010001312.1:0-1780 GCA_964574085.1 uncultured Coleofasciculus sp. | reverse complement strand
AGGTAAGGGAACCATTGGCGAGTTTTACGCCCCAACTGGTAGTGCGACGGCTAGGGCGGCGTTGGTAGGACATTACCTTGGGCAGGGGAGAGCGCAAAAGTGGCAGGAGATAGAGGATGCGGGAAAAACTATGTACTAGGTCGGGTTGAAATTGCCGGACGGCTGACCATAATGCAGCGGTGTTTTGCAGGGCGTCGCATTTATCTTGGGACTTGAGACCGGGCCAGGGGAAGTGTTGATGTGCTGGTGAGGTTGAATCTCGGTGGGCAACGAATCCGACTGTATGACCACGAGTTTGCAGTCTGGTGACCAAAAGATTAATGATGCGCTCTATGCCGCCATAAAGTTGCGGGGGGACTGGAAGTTCGGGGTCGGCTGTGAGGAGGATACGCATATCAGGCACTCCAGCGTTTGTCGGCTCGAAGAGGACTATGGCATGGTACAAAGATAAAGTCTGCTTGCCAGAGAGCTTTGTCTAGAGGACGGCGAGTGAGACCACAGATATCATAAGCGACCCAATTACGCTTATCGAGCCATGCAATCATGTCTGCGAGCAGAGGTACATTCTGATGAATATCGAGGAGGTTTATTTCTGCCAGGATTGCTTGTATTTCGGGCAAAGATTTTTCAGCGCCTTTAAGAACTTCTAGTTCGTAACCTTGAACATCCAACTTGAGGAGATCGGGGGAGCGATCGCTAAAATGTTCTCGGACGATTTGGTCTACAGTTTGCATCGGGTGATAGCTGACTGGGAAATCTTGGGGAATTTGTTCGACAAGAACAGAAGATGCCGTTTCAGCTTGGTGAATTGGTACGTTATCTCGTTTTTCAGCTCCAAGTAAACCAGGAAATACTTGTATTGAGCAATAGCGAGAAGATAGTTGCTTGAGTTGCTCAACCCGATGCTCTAGTGCTTCAAAACAGCTCACTTTAGCGTCAGGCCAAACTTGAAGGCAACTCAAAGCGAAATCACCCTTATAAGCCCCAACATCAAAAATTTGTGTCGGCTGAAACCCGGCACCGGAAAGACGTTTTAATGCCAAGGGAATGTCTGGCACATCGAGTTTTCGGACGAGGTATTTACGGATTTTGGATTTGATTGACATAGATTTACTGCTGTTTAGCTATTAGAGACATCACTTATCTATTCCAACAAGCGATGAGTTCATCAGTCTCTTTCAAGCTTTTGCCAGCGATAGGCTGCAATTGATAGCCTAACGATGTTAAAAACTGACAGCACTGCTGATGTACGTCACGACCATGAGTGGCTAATAAAATGGTCGGGTGGGCATTGTCCAGTAGAAACTTCGCTCCAGAGAAAACCTGCATTTCTGCCCCTTCCACATCGATTTTGAGATAGTCTGGGGTCGGAATTTCGCCTTTGGAAATCAGGTCATCTAGGCTAACCGTCTTGACCTGAAGATTGCCTTGCGATGAGATATGACCTTGAAAGCTGCACGAACTCTCCTCAAAAGACACCACCCCACTGCAATCGGAAACGGCTGCCTCGATCGCAGTGACATTTGTAATACGGTTTAGACTGAGGTGTTGTTTTAGGTAGAATAAATTTTTGGGCATAGGCTCGAAGGCAAATACTTTTCCGTTGGAGCCAACTAGTACCGAGGCTAAAAGCGTGTAGAAGCCGACATGCGCTCCTAAATCGAAAACAACACTTCCCGGAGTAATTATCTTCTCGAAAATAAGCTGCTTATCGTATTCATAGCTTCCTAGCCAGCAACCGTGTTGACTCGATCCTACGACCCACTGCTTACCCCTAAGC
>CAZNNK010001311.1:0-1783 GCA_964574085.1 uncultured Coleofasciculus sp. | reverse complement strand
ATGACACGTCAGGATGTAAGGTAGAATGACATGATAACTAGTCTGACAAAAGAACACAGCACCATACTAAGTTTTGTGAACAAACCTCAAACCCTTACTGTTCCCTGTTAAGAGTTCCCTGTTCCCTAATCTCAACCGTTAACTTTAATTGTGTCCACCTACTTACCGTATTGTTATGCAGCTCCCTAAGTTCTGTAACAACTAGAGAAGAAAGTGTTATCCTCCACAGTATTGTGTTGTGTGAGGAAATTCAAGTTATGGTTACATCTCCTGTCCGACGTCAGGACATCCATCGGTTTACCAAAAGACATCTACACAAATCTGCAAATCATGGAACCCTAACGGGTTTATCTCTAACCCTACCCAAGACTCCCTTGTTTGGTACGGATGGCATTCGGGGACGAGTGGGAGAACTGCTTACGGCTGAATTAGCCCTACAAATTGGGTTTTGGGCAGGTCAGATCTTACATTCGCAAGCTTCAGCCTTGGGTCCAGTGATTGTGGGACAGGATTCGCGAAACTCAAGTGATATGTTGGCATCGGCACTGAGTAAAGGCTTAAACTTAGCCGGATTGGAGGTCTGGAATTTAGGATTATGTCCGACGCCTGGAGTTGCCTATCTCACCCGTTTCTCAGAAGCTGTGGGTGGGGTGATGATTTCTGCCAGTCATAATCCCCCAGAAGACAATGGGATTAAGTTTTTTAGCGCTCAAGGGACAAAACTGCCTGGGGACTTGCAGCAGCAGATTGAGGCAGGTATCCGAGGCATAGTGGATACGGCTGTGATTGCTCATACCCAGGGTCAGCATTATCACCGACCAGAATTAGTGGGACGTTATCTGGAATCATTACGGCGTCCCCTGCAATCGGTAACCAATTTACAGGGAATGAAAATTGTCCTCGATTTGGCGTGGGGGGCGTCGGTGAGGTTAGCTGAACAAGTCTTTTCCGAGTTGGGAGCAACGGTTATTTGTTTACATAATCAACCTGATGGCGATCGCATTAATGTTAATTGTGGCTCAACTCATTTAGCCTGTCTCCAGAACGCGGTACGAGAACAGTCGGCTGATATGGGGTTTGCCTTTGATGGTGACGCGGATCGAGTGATGGCGGTTGATAGCGAAGGTCGAGTCGTTGATGGCGATTATATTCTCTATTTCTGGGGGCAAACGTTACGACAAGCGAATCAACTCCCTGATGATTTAATTGTTGCCACGGTTATGGCAAATCTGGGTTTTGAACGGGCATGGAAAGCCAGTGGCGGTAAACTGGTGCGAACGGCTGTAGGCGACCAATATGTGCAAGCGGCAATGAATCGCAGTGGTGCTATGCTCGGTGGTGAACAGTCGGGACATATTCTTTGTTACCATTACGGCTTGACAGGCGATGGTATGTTAACGGCGTTGCATTTAGCCTCCTTGGTACGTCAGTCGGGGGTCTGCTTGAAAACATTGGTGGATCAAAGCTTCCAGACCTATCCCCAACTCCTGCAAAATGTGCGCGTCGAAAACCGCGATCGCCGCTTACATTGGCAAGACTGTCAACCCCTGATGGATGCAATTTCCCAAGCTCAAACCGTGATGGCAGATCAAGGGCGAGTTTTAGTCCGGGCATCAGGAACCGAACCCGTCATCCGGGTGATGGTAGAAGCCATTGAAGCGCAAATGGCAACGCACTGGACAGACAAACTGGTTTCTGTTGTGGAAAAACATTTAAGTTAGAAGGCAGAAGGCAGGAGGCAGAAGGCAGGAGGCAGGAGGCAGAAGGCAGGAGGCAGGAGGCA
>CAZNNK010001310.1:0-1786 GCA_964574085.1 uncultured Coleofasciculus sp. | reverse complement strand
TCCTTGCAGGAGAGAGGTTTGGAGAGAGGTTTTCCAGATCCTGTGAAAAGTAGGGTCAGTTGATGGGGTGATTCTGATAGCGGGACTTGAACCTCCCTAGCTGTAGACCTAACCAGCATCTCCTCTTCCACAGTTCGTTCCGCCTGAGCAGTCGCTATACTAAATAATGTCCCGTTTTGGTTGATAGAGGGAAGGATACCCCAGACATTCACGGTGGCAGTTATGCCAAAAATTGTAATGGCTTTTTGTAGTCGGTTCATTGTAATAATTACTCATTATTCTTTATTACCTTAAACCAAAGCAGGCATTATGAATCATGAATTTCCTGTTCCCTGTTCCCTGTTCCCTGTTCCCTGACAAATGATACCCTTTGATCTGCAAGCCCCCTTTAAAGCCACGGGCGACCAACCCCAAGCCATTGACCGCCTGACCACCTCTCTGAAAGCGGGTCACCGTTTCCAAACCCTCCTCGGCGCCACAGGAACGGGTAAAACCCATACCGTAGCCAGAGTCATCGAACAGATGGGTAAACCCACTCTGGTACTGGCGCACAATAAAACCTTAGCCGCCCAACTCTGTAACGAGTTGCGGGAGTTCTTTCCCCAGAATGCGGTGGAGTATTTTGTCTCCTACTACGACTACTACCAACCAGAAGCCTATATTCCCGTCAGTGATACCTATATTGAGAAAAGCGCCGCCATTAACGATGAAATCGATATGCTGCGCCACTCCGCCACGCGATCGCTGTTTGAACGGCGAGATGTGATTGTGGTCGCCTCGATTAGCTGTATCTATGGTTTGGGTATCCCCTCAGAATACCTCAAAGCCGCGATACCCCTGCGAGTAGGTACAGAATTAGACCAGCGTCAACTCCTACGGGATTTAGCCTCCGTCCAATATTCCCGCAATGACATCGAAATGGGGCGAGGACGATTCCGCGTCAAGGGGGATGTCCTGGAAATTGGTCCAGCTTACGAAGACCGAATTATTCGCGTCGAATTCTTTGGTGATGAGATTGATGCTATCCGCTATGTTGACCCGGTAACTGGTGGAATTATCCAAAGTCTCAACGCCCTCAACATCTACCCCGCCCGCCACTTTGTTACCCCCGATGAACGATTAGAAGAAGCCTGTGAAGCCATCGAAACAGAACTCCAGGAACAAATCACCACATTACAACAGGCTGGCAAATTACTCGAAGCCCAACGATTAGACCAACGCACTCGCTATGATTTAGAACTCTTGCGCGAAGTGGGATATTGTAATGGTGTAGAAAACTATTCCCGTCACCTTGCTGGACGCAGGGCGGGTGAACCCCCAGAATGTCTAATTGATTATTTCCCCAAGGATTGGTTATTAGTCGTGGATGAATCTCACGTCACTGTACCCCAAATTCGGGGGATGTACAACGGCGACCAAGCCCGGAAACGGGTGTTAATTGACCATGGGTTTCGCTTACCCAGTGCAGCAGATAATCGTCCCCTGAAAGCCGAAGAATTTTGGACAAAAGTTAACCAATGTATCTTTGTTTCTGCCACTCCTGGAGATTGGGAAATTGAACAGTCCCAAGACCAAGTGGTGGAACAAGTGATTCGCCCCACCGGGGTTGTTGACCCAGAAATCTTTGTCCGTCCCACTGAAGGTCAAGTGGATGACTTATTCGCGGAAATTCAGGAACGGGCAGCCAAAAAAGAACGGGTACTGGTCACCACATTAACCAAGCGCATGGCGGAAGATTTAACCGAATATTTACAGGAACGCGGCATTCGTGTGCGCTACTTACATT
>CAZNNK010001309.1:0-1788 GCA_964574085.1 uncultured Coleofasciculus sp. | reverse complement strand
GGATGTAGAGACGTGCCATGGCACGTCTGGAAGCAGGGGGAGATTTTTGATAAAAAAATGATCTAAACTGCTTGGGATATCTTATTGGTCTTCCAGTTCCTGTCGATGGTACAAGAAAACGATCACGATTTAATCCGGGAAGCCGAAGCAACCCGTGTGCAGATACTCAGTGAAGCTCTACCTTACATCCAGCAGTTTGCTGGGAGGACGGTTGTGGTTAAGTATGGGGGGGCGGCGATGAAGGATAGCAACCTCAAAGATAAAGTTATTCGGGATGTTGTCTTCTTATCCTGTGTCGGCGTTCGTCCCGTAGTCGTTCACGGCGGTGGTCCAGAAATTAATAGCTGGTTGGATAAGCTGGGGATTGAACCCCAATTTAAGGATGGGTTGCGGGTAACGGATGCACCCACGATGGATGTTGTGGAAATGGTTCTCGTGGGTCGAGTTAATAAAGAGTTAGTCTCGCTAATTAACCGGGCTGGGGGTTTAGCCGTGGGACTTTGTGGTAAAGACGGAAATTTAATCAAAGCCCGTCCCGAAGGGCGCAAGGGGATTGGCTTTGTTGGAGAAGTCAGCAGTGTTGATATTAAACTGGTGGACTCTTTGGTCAAAAGTGGTTATATTCCCGTTGTATCCAGTGTTTCTGCTGATGAAGCGGGTCAAGCCTATAATATCAATGCTGATACCGTTGCTGGCGAAATTGCTGCCGCTTTGGGAGCCGAAAAGTTAATTCTACTCACTGATACTCCGGGGATTTTGCAGGATTACCAAGACCCCTCCACTCTCATGGCTAAGCTGGATATCCAACAAGCACGAGAGTTAATGGCATCAGGCGTTGTGGCTGGCGGTATGATACCTAAGGTTAACTGTTGTGTGCGATCGCTAGCTCAGGGGGTACGGGCGGCTCATATTATTGATGGTCGAATCCCCCACGCTCTACTTTTAGAAATTTTTACTAATAAAGGAATTGGTTCTATGATTGTGGCTTCTGAATTTACGACGTAGTAGCTTGACCCACTTAAAATAGGGCTTTGTTTGTAGTGAGAACTTTAGTTCTCCGAGCTGGAGAGGGCTGAGGTTCCCTCACTACTTACTTCGGTTGAATAATCCCGTCAATGGAACGGAGCTTTTCTGGGAACGCTTCCTCGCTATAGCATCTCGACGCTGTTTCGCCAAGGCTAATCCACTTAACTTGACGGGGGCTTCCTCTGGCTCATCTTGGGGTTCAGAGGGGGCTTTCTGGGGTTCATCTTTACTATTCCACCACGCCACAACCCAGCCGCCAGCAATTCCCCCAACAGCACCCACCACGATACTGAAGGGAACTGAGTATCCCAATAAGACCAGGCATAGTAAAAATACTAACCAGACTCTTAGCGCTACGGGGAACCCATCGGAGAAACCTGGCAACAGTTTATTCATGTCTTTGTCCTTTATCCTTTGCCCTTTGTCCTTTGTCCTTTGTCCTTTGTCCTTTGTCTTTTGTCAAGGGGCAGTTGTTAAATATCGTGTGAAGATAAAATCTATTCAGTAGTATAATTTTAACTTATAGATATAAGGATTGGCTTGGTGAAATAGTTAATTTTATTGAGGTATTGTAAATAATTTTTACAAATATGGGAATATTTTCATCAATGTACCTGGAATTATGGGTCTATCCTCTCATCTGTGTAACGTTTTTCTTAACCATTATTAATTTTAATAATAATCTAAGTAATTACTCGATGTAAAGTGTTTGTGAAGAAGACCAAAAACTAGAGAATTAAACTTTGGACTTATGTATTCTGA
>CAZNNK010001308.1:0-1789 GCA_964574085.1 uncultured Coleofasciculus sp. | reverse complement strand
GTATCATGGCGTTGACATCTACTAAAGCACCATAGGCGCCCACAGACCAACGACTGATGGTTAACCAGGAGAGTTTACGGGCAAAACCAGTCAGTTCAAAGAGAACGCCAGAAAAGATAATTTGGGGTAGAAAGAGTAAGGATAGACTATTATTTGCCTCGGTTTCATTGGTGACTAAGGCGGACACCAAGAGTCCTAAACTCAAGGTAGCCATTAGCGTTAAAAATGTAGTTAAGGATAAACCAATTGACCAGGGAAGTATTTCCGGATTAGGCGATTGAAACCCCACTAAAATAACCAGAACGATCAAAATAGTTTGCAGAATCGCTAAACCTGAACGGATCAGGAATTTTGACCCCAGATAGGGAAAAATGCCTAAATTCACCAGTCGTTCTCTAGCATAAATACTGGATTCTTTGACAATTTCTTGGACTGAACTTAAGAGTCCAACTAAAATAGCCGCACAGGTAAAGATAAATAGGACTCGTAAGGCGAGAGGCGCTTGGGTTACGTCCAGGGTGTCCAGTTCAGCTAAAGGGGTTTTACCCTGTAACGTAAGGACAATTAAGCCAATACCAATCGGGGCGGTGAGTAAGGAGAGGGCAAGACTGCGACGATCGCGAAGAATCAGTTTTAGGTAGCGTTGACTCAATAGCCAGAGTTGGTTTAGGGGAGAACTCCCGCTTCCTGAACTGGGTGGGGTTTGGGATGGCGTGACTTTTCCTGGACTTAGGGAGGCTTGAATGTAGCTTTGATAGGCGGCGGAATGATGCAAAAATTTCTCAGTCCAATGCTTGACAATTTGCTCATTTCCTGATTTAGTTTTGCCGTGGTCGAGTTTGATGTAGATATCGGCAAAGTATTTTAAGTCACCAGAGGGCATTTCAAAGAAGTCCATCGCCTCTTGCGGGGGACCAAAGTAGCACAGGTGTCCACCGCGACCCAGAAACGCGATGCGATCGCACACTTCAATATTGGCGGTTGCATGGGTGACGAGGACGATGGTACGCCCCTGATGGGCGAGTTCCCGTAAGAGTTGCATCATCTCTTTGTCCAATCCGGGGTCAAGTCCAGATGTGGGTTCATCCAGGAAAAAGAGTTTCGGATCAGCCAAGAGTTCCACGGCGATACTCACCCGTTTGCGTTGTCCCCCACTCAAATCCCGGACAAAGCTGTTGCGGACAAACTCTAGCTTAACTTGGTCAAGAGTGCGATCGACGATCGCCTTGACATTGGTATCCGGGGGTAATCGTAGTTGACAGGAGTAGGTGAGGACTTCAGCAACAGTTAAATCCGGATGAACGATATCATCTTGGGGGACATAGCCAATTTGAGACCGATAGAGGTTAAAATTCTGTCGCAGATTATCGCCATTGAGAAAGACGCCACCTTCCTGGGTGGGTTCAATGCCTAAGAGGGTTTTTAATAGGGTGGATTTCCCCGTACCACTTCCGCCCACCAAGGCGATAAATTGTCCCGGTTCAATGGGGAGAGAGATGTGACTGAGGATGGTTTTGGTTTGCCCCTGTTTATCTTTAACCTGACGCACTAAGCGATGGGCGTCGAGGCGAATAAAATTGCCTCGATCCACTAATTCCAGGGTGTCTTGGCGTAGTAGCAGACTAAAGGGTCCGATGCGGATGGTATCGCCATCCTGGAGGGGAACGCTAGTATTGATCAGTTTTTCGTTCAGGAAAGTACCATTGGTGCTACGGTCTTCTAAGACATAGCCACCTTGGGGGGATGGAGTGATAACGGCGTGTAGACGAGAGACGGTGGGGGCGTCAAG
>CAZNNK010001307.1:0-1789 GCA_964574085.1 uncultured Coleofasciculus sp. | reverse complement strand
TGCCTTACGTCCAGAGGCTTGAATCAACGTCAGCAACACCCGATGCATCTGAACGTCAGATAGCTGCTGATTCTCATAGCCAATCACCATAGACGCGGCGGCGCGACGAATACGCACCATTTTCACCCCATCCTGAGACGCCATCAATGCTTCTAGCCTCTTGGCATAATCAGCATCATCCACCAACCGAGGCACGCGAAATCGCACCCGTCCGGGAATCGAATGCACTACGCGACAAGGGATTCTCCCAGACACAGCCTTCTTCCCTGATGACTTTGCCCCATTGACATCATTGGAGTTATCATAGCTTGTGTAATTGGCGTAGCTTGCGATCGCGTCCCATCGGGTGTCCAGATTTACCATACTCATGCCTCAGCACTGTTGATTGGTCGTTAGGCATTTCTACTATAAAACGTTAAGGACGGTTAATTCAGAGTTGGCAATTTTTATTCACAAATTATTAAGATATTCGTCGATAATTCAACAATTTTTATGAAATTTTAGATTATTTTTGTTGATTTTATCGTAAAATACGAGGATATCTATACTATAAGTTATTGCGAATCATTTCTAATTGTTGCCTGTTGGCTGTAGGGGCAGGTTTGACCGATCAGGGTTTGACTCAAACCGAAAACTGACTAAGTAGGTGGACACAATTAAAGTTAACGGTTGAGATTAGGCAACAGGCAACAGGCAACAGGCAACAGTAAGGGTTTGAGGGCGATTTACTTGCACTTAATGAGCGTGCCATTTTCTTTTGTCCGACTACTTAAACCCGCCCTTCTAGCCAAGTTGAAGGAAAAGAACTTAAGTCGTTAACCCCAAAGGTTAACTGGCTTCACAACCTATATCCGAGGTAGAACCATCTGGCATCGTCACCCCACATAAATTCGATTTTCTCAACTCAGCCTCACTTAAATCAGCACCATTGAGATTAGCGCCACTCATGTTAATATCCACAAGACGAGCGGAGTTCAAATTCGCCTCACTCAAATTCGCATTCACCAGGAACGCCCTCAGTAAATTGGCATTACTCAAGTTCGCTCCCGTGAGATTAGCATTCTCAAAATTAGCGAGTTCTAACCCAGTATTGCTTAAGTTGGCATTGACGAGGTTAGCGTCTACCAAGGAGGCATTACCCAAATTTGCCCCCGTTAAATTGGCATTTTTTAAGTTTACACCGATTAAATTTGTGTGGTAGGTGTAGACTGCATCAAACTCTTCATGGGTATCACTACCCAGTTCGGCTTCCGTCAGATTGGCTCCTTCTAGATTGGCTGCCATTAACCAAGCACCTCTCAAGGACGCATAGCTGAGATCGGCATTTTTAAGATTAGCAAAAGTAAGGAAAGTTCGACTGGTTCTCCGCACATCTAGATTAGCGCGTCTGAGATTGGCATTTTCAAGAGTGGCTCGTTCGAGATGACTCCCTTTTAAATTAGCTTCACTCAAATCAGCATCGTTCAAATTGGCATTTGCCATATTAACATCGACCAAACGAGCAGAATGCAAATTAGCATCTTGAAGATTCGCATTCACTAAGTACGCTTTAGTTAAATCTGCATTGCTGAAGTTCGCGCCAGCGAGATTTGATCCGGCTAAATTAGCACCCCGAAGTTCTGCACCACTGAGATTCGCACCACTCAAGTCACATTCAATACATTCTTGGGTTTCTAAGAATTCCTTGAGGTGTTCAGGGTTTTCTGCTTGAACTGGAAGGCTTAAGCACAGGGGAGTCAGTAAGACAGCAATGGTCAACAGGTTTAGTTTCATCGCAGGAAGATGTATT
>CAZNNK010001306.1:0-1790 GCA_964574085.1 uncultured Coleofasciculus sp. | reverse complement strand
ACCATTGTAGAGACGCGCCATGGCGCGTCTCTACATAAATGATGTGTCCTAACCGATGCCAGCAGTTGCTATAACTTATAACTTAGGGTATTAGAAAGGAAAGCGCGATCGCAAGCTGCCCTTCCAGAGGTAGCAGGCTACGTCTCTACTATTACTCAATCGCCTGTTGCAACTTCGCCTTATTGACGGAATAGGATAAAGTCCCCAGTGTTTCCAGATTTCTCGCCAACACCGTCTCCACCGTCGCCCCCCAGAAACCACTGACAACTTGACGCCAAGCCTGACGCTGTGGGGAGTGGACATCCTGCTTACACCATTGTGCGATCGCGTCAGACAGCATTTCTATCGTATTCGGTAAAGGTTGAATTAACTGTGCCAACTCCACTAAGTCTTGAGTAGAAAAAAGCAAACGGTGATGATTTAACAGTTCAATAAACGCAGCAACATTGTGTTGAAAAAATGACTCTGCGACTGATTGAACAACATTCAGCGGTAAATCTAATCCCTCAGCAATCATCTCCACACTCATACCCAACTGCATCATCCGAGGGATAGCCTCTAACTTGGCTTTTAGTTTACCTTTCTGTCTGCCTTCCTCTAACCCTTCTTGCTTGGCTTCCTGATAAACCTTAGTGTTTCTGAGTCCACTTATTTCTAACATGGCTTCTATCTCCTCCCGGCTTTTTTGCGGTAATTCGTAAACGATGATAGTTTCTATTAAATCAATCAGGTTCCGCTTTGCCAGTTGTTTAATTTCACTGGAGGTGAATTCATAACTTGCCCCTTGTTCTGGCGATTGATTAATCAGTTCAAAGAAGATACTAGGAAACTCCTGAAACAAGCTATAAAAAATCGTGTCCGTTTTCACGTTCTCCTAGGGACTTTCAGCACAGAGTTAACACCTAATACTGTGCCACCCCAGAAGCGGAAAATTCCTACAATCACGGTATTGACAAATTGAACCGTCTATGAGTCATCCCGAACCAACAGGCGATCGCTAATTAGAATTCTCTGTTGAAATCCCCTGCTGTAGGATAGCTTTATTCACCGAAGGTTCCCAAGTTTCCAGTGTTTCCAGACTTCTCGCTAACCATTCCTCCACCGTCGCCGCCACCTTACCAGAGAGACAATCCCGCCAAGCCTGACGTTGTAGGGAATGTCCATCCTGCTTACACCACTGTGCGATCGCATCAGACAGCGTTTCTATTTTATCCGGTAACGGTTGAATTAACTGTGCCAACTCCCCTAAGTCTTGATCTTCAAAAAGCGAACGGCGGGTATTTAAAAGTTCAATAAACGCAGCCACATTATCTTCAGAAAATGACTGTACTGCTAATTGAACAACATTCAGCGGCAAATCTAATCCCTCCGCAATCATCTCCACACTCAAACCCAACTGCATCATCCGGGGTATCGTTTCCAACTTGGCTTTAAATTTGCCTCGTTTTTCACCGCGTTGTTCACCTTCTACTAACCCTTCCTGTCTGCCTTCTATCAACCCTTCCTGTTTGCCTTCTACTAACCCTTCTTGCTTGGCTTCCTGATAAACTTTAGTATTTCTGAGGTCACTTAATCCTAACATAGCTTGTATCTCCTCTCGGCTTTTTTGCGGTAATTTGTAAACAATGATAGTTTCTATTAAATCAATCAGATTTTGTTTAGTCGTCTCATCCGTTATCTGAACTTTGGCTTGTTCAATCAAACGCTTTGCTTGTTCTGGGGCTGTCTGTTCCCGCTCAATCACTAGCTTAACAATATTCACCCCCACAGAAGCCGACGCTTCATCTCCT
>CAZNNK010001305.1:0-1791 GCA_964574085.1 uncultured Coleofasciculus sp. | reverse complement strand
TATTACCAAACATGACTATATCTGACTATATTGTTATTGAAACTTTACAATACTTTCCACACACTCCCTAACGAAGGTCAATTAACAAGGGGTTGAGTGGCGATCGCGTCGAGTCCCACCGATTTCAATAAGTCTGCCCACGCCATTTGAAACGAGGAATCCTGTGGATTGGATTGCCGCAGTTGAGCCAGGGTTGTCAGCGTATCGAACCAAATACCCTTTTCCCCATACTGGACAGCCTGTTCCAACAGAGGTTCTCCGTCTAGCTGATCTAAAATTCCATCTGGCTTAATCCGTTTAATCACGCCTTGGACTCCGGGACTATCAGGTGTAACTTGTGCGCCGCATATCATCAGAAACGACCAATGATAGGTTTTCCCTATTTCTAGCTTGGATGCTTCATCGGGAAGCTTTACGCGGATAATCCCTGCCTGTTTGGGCATGGGTAACGTGGTTTCGTAATAATAATCCTCGTCTTTATCTTTCAGCACAAAGAGTGCTTGCTTCGCTGTGGTTTTGGGGACGTAAACAAAAAACGTCGGATGCTCTGCCACGGTTAATCCTTGGCGAGTCGCAGGCATTACAGGCGTAATCGCTGGCTCAAGTGCCTTAGCATCTTGAGGACATCCGCCATCACGAGTCCCTCCCCCTTCCGTATTGTTGGGTAAGGGTGGCTCACCAGTCGGTGGCGGTGTGAAATTGACCGTCACCATCGAGCGACTGGCTAAAGTTCTACCCGACGTAACCTCTTGCGCCTGCACGGCTAGCCCCTCAATCGGCAGGATGTTCCACACCAGACTGAGGACAAAGAAGCTAATATAAATGTAGTAATGTTGCCAAGTCATGAGCATAATCCTCTTGAACAGTAAATGCCTTGGCGAATGACACTATTAATCTTAAACAATTTCGTTTATAATAGCCAGTCTTCACCCCTAGATTTTACTCAACCCATAGGAATAAAAATTGAGAAGATTTATGTTGTAATAAGTCTTTCTATGTAGGGTTGATCACAAAAATACATCTAAGTCTGCCCTGGGATAATCCCCATCCGGGATTTTTGATGAACCTGAGCTACCATCGGGCACGATTCTCAATAAACAGGAGTACATCAACGAAAAATCAGGGTTTTTACCGGGTAATCTTCGCCATAATCCCAATTGCTCACTAGAGTGCCAAATCTCAGTTGAACTTGCACCCCATTGAAATTCGTCATTCGCCAGGAATTGCCAGAGTGGTCACGTTGTCGTATTTACATTCAGGGAGTAGGCGCCTCTTAACCGGAATCCTCCAGTCAGATATCTATCAGGCGACAGAGTTGCTTATCCCCTAGAACGGAAGGGTTGACCAGTTACTTGAGGTGTAGGCAGGGTGTCGGGTGTCGGGTGTCGGGTATGGGATGTCGGACACAATTGAACCGTTAGTTAACCCCTCTTTTCGAGCCAAAATGATTACAGGTTTAAATCGGTTACTAAGGAACATAATATACAGCAATGGTTATAGAGATCACTAATTTACACTAATTTACATTATTTGACAATCAGAGTAAAAAAATATAGCGCGTCTAAATCATTTGTACAATTAATTTACATTCTTTCCTAATACTTGATATTTGCGAAACGCCTGTGGTTTATAACGCTTAGGTTATGCTCTTTGCTTGTTCGGTTTCACCTGAGTTGTACAACTCAAATAGACTCTATCCCAGCAAACTCCCCATCTCCCTCTCACCCCCTCACCCTCTCCTCACAAGGGTAGGTTTTTTACTTTGATGGTAGAATGGAGGTGAGACAAGGA
>CAZNNK010001304.1:0-1791 GCA_964574085.1 uncultured Coleofasciculus sp. | reverse complement strand
CTTGTCCCAACCATAAAATAAAAAACCTACACCTGTAAGCTCACCCCATCTCCCCAATACTTATTCAGTAGCCCCTAATTAGTCGCCTCTCCAGACGAGGGCTGGGCGTTGACTGGTAACGCCACCGTCACCGTTGTCCCTTTGCCCATCTCACTGGCGATCGCAATCTCTCCCTGATGCAAATCTACACAATTTTTAACAATAGACAATCCCATCCCCGTCCCGGCAATTGTACTGACATTGCTGGCGCGGAAAAAGGGGAAAAATAATCGCGGTTGTTCCGATTCGGGAATACCAATCCCTTGGTCTTGAACCTGGATGATCAGGGTATCGTCCTGGCGGCGTAGGGACAAGGAAACCGTCGTGCCTTTGGCAGAATACTTAATCGCATTGCTAAGCAGATTGGTGACAATATGTCGCAGCATCTGCTTATCCAACTCGGCTTCACTAGAGGAGAGTTGAGCCTGATAGGTCAACGTATAGCGATCGCCAACCATCAATCGCTGTTCATCGACCAATTGCAGACAAAAGTCTTCCACATTCAACGGTTCGGGATTAAACTGAAGTTCACCCGCTTGGGCTTTATTAAATGTGAGAACCTCTTCCACCAGTTGAGCCATCTGCTTGACGCCCATTTGAATTCGGTCTAAATAGGTTTGCTGTTTCTCCTCAGACAACTGGGCACTGTAGCGTTTTAGGAGTTCCGTTGAGGTTAAAATGACTGCCAAGGGCGTGCGGTATTCGTGGGAAATCATCGCCACAATCCGAGATTTCAGTTCGCTTAATTCCTGTTCAGCGGTTAAGGCTTTGCGAATTTCGGCTTCAGCTTTTTGGCGTTCGGCGACTTCCGTTGCCAGTTTAACCCGTTCTAGTTCTAAGGCTTGGGCTTGACGACGTTCGCTGATATTGCAAAATACTAAAACAGCCCCCTTAATGTCGTCTTCGTTGGGACGCATTAAGGAAACATGATCGACGATGGGCGTCTGGATGCCATCTCTGGCAATTAACAGGCGATTATGTCCTTGATGCGGCACAGGTTCACCCTGCAGTAGCAACATCACCGGGTTTTCCACAACCGTATTCGTGGCTTCATCTAGAATTTGCACCACTTCAGTAATGGGTTGACCCATCGCCTCAGTAGACGACCAACCCGTTAAGGTTTGGGCGATCGGATTCATATAGGTAATGTCACCCCTTGCATCCGTTGCGACTACGGCATCATGGGTTGAGTCGAGAATCGTGGAGAGAAATTCCTCGCGTTCAATTAACTGCTGTTGGGTTTGATGTTTATAAAGGGCAATTTCGATAGTAATCCCTAAATCCCGTTGATTAAAGGGCTTGACAATATAGCCAAATGGCTCTGTCACTTTAGCACGCGCCAAGGTAGCCGCCTCAGAATGAGCCGTCAGGTAGATGACGGGTATTTTAAACTGACTGCGAATGTGATCAGCGGCTTCGATTCCATCCATGTCTCGGTGTTTGAGAACAATATCCATCAACACCAGATCCGGATGATTTTCTGCGACTTTAGCCAGGGCGGCTGTACCGGAATTGGCGATATCCACCACGTCGTAACCCAGTCGTTTAAGTTGACCAGCAATGGCTTGAGCGGTAATAATTTCATCTTCGACAACTAAAATCTTTGCCCTTGCCACGCCACTAAATCCTCGATGTACTACAGTCCCAACTCAATGGTAATCCCAAAGATGGGGGAAGCGGGGGAAGCGGGGGAAGCGGGGGGAGATGGGGGAGATGGGGGAGATGGGGGAGATGGGGGAGATGGGGGAGATA
>CAZNNK010001303.1:0-1792 GCA_964574085.1 uncultured Coleofasciculus sp. | reverse complement strand
AACCAATACCCAATTGACGGGGGCGATTCTCCACTCGGCTTATCTACACAGTGCGACGCTGACGAATGCTAATTTAAGTGGTGTGGATTTACAGGGGGCGCAATTGCGAGAGGCGAATTTAAGTAATGTTACATTGGTTGGTGCAACGTTAGAAGATGTCAATCTAATTCGTTCCACGTTAACTGGGGCTAATTTAACCTATACCAATCTAACCCGATGTGATTTACGCGGGGCTAACTTAACCGGGGCAGATTTGAGTTACGCCAACCTAACCCAAGCCGATTTTGCCCAGGCTGCGTTGATTGATGTTACCTTACAGGGAGCGAACCTCAGTGACGCCAACTTCAAGGGCGCGATCGGATTTAATCGGGGTAGTGTACCGAGAAAACCTGTCCAATAAAGTTACCAATCATATCCATCAGCATATCCCATTTTTATTAATATGTCGCCACATATCTCTTTAAATGCCTGCTTGTGTTCATCTGTAAAATGATTTTGCCAATCCCCAATTTGTCCTTTGCGAAATGTATTTGATTTTTTATAGAAAACATTTTTAGCTATCTGAATGATTTGCTCTTCAGAAACATCAATATTCAGGTGATTTGTGATAGAACGAATCGTTTCATTTTGTTTGTTCTCCTGTCCACCTCCAGAACTTCCCACCAAATCTTCAAAACGTACTGAAAGACAATTTTCTTCCTGTAGCCAGGGCAAATAACTTGCGGCATTTTCGGCTATAGATGGTGACCTTAAGCCACGTTTAAGGAGCTTTTCGCTTACTCCAACGATAGAAGCCATCAGTCTTTCATCATCTGAATTGAGGGAATTGAAGTAAGAATGCAGACTATGACTCTGATATCGATACGTTAGATAATAAGCATTAGAAAATGCAATATCACGAAGGTCACGAATAATAAACAGTGTCTTAATGTTAGCTTCATTAAGAACGTCCACTAATTCTTGATGCCATTGCAAATGCCCAGAAACATATTGACCTTGACGGATTTTGAATATCTTATGATAAAGTTTTTGGTTTTGACTTTGGTCTTTATTTACCAGAGCATGATAAGTCCAGCGAGGAACAAAAACAGGCAACAGTTCTAGAACACGGGTCAGCAAATGAGTCCCTGCCTTAGGCATACTATTAGCTATAACTTTGGGCCCCTGTAGAGAGGCATGGATTTCCCGCCTAGTCAAAGGAACAGGGAACCGTGCCAAATTGCTGGGACTTAAATAAGACCGTATTTTCATAAACTTGTCTCCTCCATTTTTTTATGGTAGCAATCTTTAGTAGACCAATCATTGACTTACTGTAGTATAGCAGTTTTCGCAGGTGTATTTCATCTATAGCAAGCCTAAATAGGATGTAACAAGTCAGAGGCTTAAAACCCAGGTATAGCAAGGTATAGCAAGGGGTTCACCTGTCATCACTCAAATAGGATTGCTATACCTGACCATACCGGAAATTGCTATACCCAATAGTGATAAGCTAAAACGTATTGAAATTGGGATGTTTTAAACTGTAAACTTAATCATAGCTTAACAATGAGGAATTCAGTTATTTATCGTCTATCAAAAAACTTATTTTTTCGGGTTGGCGTTTTACTATGCGCCTGCACAGCACTGATTGTCGTTGCAATTATCGGATTTAACCAACACGTTGATACAAAATACTTGTATGTGGCTGGACTTTCCTGGTGGGAAGGATTAAATGCTTATGATCCAGAAGTAGCTAGCCGATTGGGGGCAAACCAGAGTGCAGGTGGTTTTTTCTATCCACCCCAGATTGCCC
>CAZNNK010001302.1:0-1793 GCA_964574085.1 uncultured Coleofasciculus sp. | reverse complement strand
ACAGTTAAGCGGAACGGGCAAGAGGTTTCAGTTCCGGTTGAAGAGATTCAAGTTGGCGAGATGCTGACAATCCGACCAGGACAACGCATTGCACTGGATGGCATAGTGGTGTCTGGCATCAGTGCTGTTGACCAATCTCCGATTACGGGAGAATCTGTCCCAGAAGACAAAGAAAAAGGCGATCGCATTTTTGCAGGTACGCTGAACCAGACGGGCTTTTTGGAGGTTCAGGTAACTCATAGCGCCAAAGACACAACCGTTTCCCGCATCATTCATTTAGTGGAGGAAGCCCAAGAAAGCCGCGCTCCCATCCAGCAGTGGGTCGATCGCTTTTCTGCCATTTACACGCCGATTGTTCTTACTTTGGCAGCAGGGATTGCGCTTATCCCACCGTTCGTGTTGGCTCAACCGTTTAACGTGTGGATCTATAAGGCACTGGTATTGCTAGTCATTTCCTGCCCTTGTGCTTTAGTGATTGCTACACCCGTTTCCCTGGTGAGTGCGATTGGGGCTGCAACCCGAAACGGTGTTTTATTCAAGGGTGGAAATGCGCTAGAGACAGCCGGACGGTTGACAACCCTCGCCTTTGATAAAACTGGCACGATTACTCAGGGGATGCCTGTCGTACAACAAATCTATAACCTGGGAGAAATGAAGGCGTCCACCGTGCTGCTGATTGCGGCTTCCCTAGAACAACAATCGGAACATCCTCTGGCAAAGGCGATTGTGACAGCAGCGAAAGCAAAGGGAATGGAACTAGATACTCCAGAAACCTTGACAGCCATCCCCGGTAAGGGAGTTTGGGCAAAGTTCGGACAGTCCGTTTATGGGGTTGGCAATCGACGGTTATTTGCAGAGCAAGACATTCCTCTGTCAGCAGCAGGGGAATCCTGGGTGGCTGAGATTGAATCTCTGGGACATACTCCCGTGCTAGTTGGAACTCGACAAGGTTTAATTGGAGCGATCGCCCTAGCAGATGGACTCCGTTTGGAATCCATTGAAGCGGTACGATTGTTGAAACGAATTGGCTTAAAGCGACTGGTGATGCTGACAGGCGATCGCATCCCCGTTGCCTCTGAGATTGCTCAACAGGTTGGTATGGATGACTATCAAGCTGAGTTACTACCTGAAGATAAACTTGAGGCAATTTACACCCTTCGCCACAAAGGAACGGTAGGCATGGTTGGGGATGGCATTAACGATACTCCCGCCCTGGCTGCGGCAGATGTCAGTTTTGCCGTCGGCAACATCGATGTTGCGCTTGACGCCGCTGATGTCGTGCTTGTCGGTAACGATCTAAGGCGCTTGGCTTATGCCATCCAACTCAGTCGCCGCACACTTAAAGTGATTCAGCAAAGTATTGTCATTGCTTTAGTTCTGAACGGAACGTTCATTCTCCTGGGAACTTTGGGGGTAATTGGACTGCCAATGGCGGTTTTAGAAGATATGGGGTCTTCTCTGTTAGTGACTCTCAACGCCATGCGGCTGTTTAACACCAAATCCGGTTAGCCACCCCCTTTATAAGCTAGTCCGCGCAGGCGGACTTTGTTTGTGTAGCTGCGACTTCTAGTCGCCAGGGCAAAAAAAGGATTCTTACAGCGCTTTTCATGTAAGTGAGGTACACAGACTTGAGGCTGTACCTTATCAACCTGAAATCTGCTGTAATCTCTTAGGGGAGATGTTGAAAATAGAATTTTTATTTATCTGACCGACACTTGCTCTGATACCAGACAAGTCCTAAGTTGGCTCTGAATTTGCTTGGCATCCAAGTCGCGTCCAATGAAAACGAGTTG
>CAZNNK010001301.1:826-1793 GCA_964574085.1 uncultured Coleofasciculus sp. | reverse complement strand
GCTTGAATCGCATCCTTGACATTCTCTGGAGTGAGTCCACCCGCTAAGAAAACAGGCACGTTGACTAATTCCCGGATGCGTCGGCTAATCGTCCAATCATGAACTCGCCCGGTTCTGCCCAGTTCTTTTTCTGGTAACAGGGGATTCCCCGAATCGAGAATCAACGCTGAAACCGAGGGCGCAACGGCTAACGCTTCCTCGATCGCGGCTTCGCTGGTAATATGAATCGCTTGGACAATGGCAATTCCAGGTAATGCCTGACGTAAATCATCATGGCTTCCCCACTGTAGGCGATCGCAAATCTGAATCGTGTTAACGCCTAGGCGTCGTTGCTGGGCAACAATGGCTAAGGTATCAAATTTACTGGTGAGTAGAAATGAACAGACACCCGGAGGCACTTTGGCGGCGACTTGGGCAATCAAGCCTTCAGACACCATACCCGGTCCACTGGGCATCTCGGATACTAAGCCTATGGCAGCAGCGCCATAACGAATGGCGAGATTGGCTTCGTCAATACTACTAATGCAGCAAATTTTAACTCTGGGTCGGATTGTTGGTTCCATCAACTTCCTATGAAAAACGTTCTGATGCAAAGGTTTGAGGAGAGGGCGACCCGACCCAATTGAGTAGAGGGCGACCCGACCGTCTGTAGGGGCGGGTTTTACCAATACCATGTAAGCAAAAACTGGTAACTTATGTAAACCCGCCCTGTTTCTGGTGTTGTTAATTAGGCTAAGCGGGTCGCCCCTACCTTGTCGATGATAACTCTATTCCGAGACCAATTCGTTTTAGCTAGAGGAACGGTCAACCCATTGAAAAAATAACTGACTCTGTTGAACATCCTGATTCACACCATAACTGGTGATGGTTAGCGATCGCAGGTGGTCAAATAAGGGTTGACCAATGAGTTCCACCACCCGCAAAATGGGAAGCTGACGCTCAATTAAGGGTTGGCTCTCTAACCAGT
>CAZNNK010001301.1:0-816 GCA_964574085.1 uncultured Coleofasciculus sp. | reverse complement strand
TTGAGATAGAGATACCCATCATTTCGAGCAGGTAAAGCGGCGATCGCGTTCTGGAAGTCTAGGTTCTGAACCAGGGAATCCTTCACGCCCCCAAGGGCGGCGTCCATCGCCTCAATGGATGTGGCAAACACTTCATAGTCTCCCACAGTGGTGTGAACCCCCCGAACTTGGGCTTGTAAACTTAACAACCCATCTTGGCGATTCTTCAGCGCTTTCGCTGTCACCAACTTCGTCCACGCCGTCGTCGTGCGATCGCCAAACGGGAGTTCTCCCACATTGAGTCCCTGCTGTTTGGCGACGATATCCAAATGCTCAATCGCGTCAATTGCCCGATCATTATTAGCCGTTTGCGCCACAAAAATCCAGTCGGGATTCGGTTGATCCGGTCGAGGAAACAGGGATAGGGTATAATCCCCTTCCACCCAACTGAAAATCTCTTCTGGTAATTGAATCCCCCAACGAGACTCTAACTGGGCAATTCCTTGGTCGAGTAAGCTACTTAGACTCTCATCAGTTTCCAGTCGGGTGGACAGTTGTTCCCAAAATTGGTTTAAATTCACCCCAGCAATTGCTAACGCACTTTGGGCGGGAATGTACTGGAGGGCATCAACAGGCTGGGATAAGACTGGGGTAATCGATTCTGGACTCGATTTTGACCGAGGAATCGCCGTTTGTGCTAACAACCCCTGACGAGTGAGGGACAAGGTAATCGCCAAGCTTTTGGACGCCTCAAATGACTCGCGATTAGGAATCGGTTGATTAGAAATCCAAGCGGCTAGGGCGGGTAAATTCACCACGCTGAATCCAATACGCGGT
>CAZNNK010001300.1:0-1799 GCA_964574085.1 uncultured Coleofasciculus sp. | reverse complement strand
ATTTTGCTGTGTCCTAATCGCTCATGTAGACTGCTATACAACACCGACATGGGGTGCATGTCAACGCAAGTAGGTTGGGCCTTTGGAACGAAACCCAACTCCCTTGGTTAACTTGAACATTTTATGCTGTCCCTGACATGGCTGCGCGATAATCCCATGAGAACTTCTGTTGGTGCCAGATGCTGTAATATAACCTTGAACTACACCAAACAAAAGGACAAAATCAATTATAATTATGCAACCTACTCCTAATAACTTAATGGGAAAAGTTAAAACGACCCTAGTTATCACTAATCGTATTGATCAAGCTAATGCCGAAGATGGTCTGATTCCTGCTGATCGAGTGCGCTCTATCACCTTAACTAACGTTTTAGTCGATACGGGAGCCACAACCTTGTGTCTGCCTAAATCTATCATTAATCAGTTAGGATTAAAACTCCTTAAAGAAGTCGATGTTGCCACAGCTACGGGAATTGGCAAAGCGAGAATTTTTCAAGATGCCAAAATCGCTCTGTGTGGACGGGAGGGGACGTTTGAATGTTTGGAACTTCCAGGAGGAAGTGATCCCTTACTAGGCGTTATCCCACTGGAAGCATTGGGAATTGAACTGGATTTGAAAAATCAAACCTTAAAACTCTTACCCATTAGCCCAACTGAAACGTATTTTACCATCCTTTAAGTAGCTGCGATTGTTAGTAAAGCCTTGAGAATTGAATAAAGGGAAATTACGCCTGGGTCAAGATGTCCTAGTTAGGGTTAAAAAGACAAGTTGTAGTTTTTTGTATTACTTATGTAAAATTTAATTAGTTATAATAATTACAACTCCTCTATTTTCTGCTTTTTATCTCAAAATAAAACCTAATTAAGCTGTCATGCATTTAAATTGGGTATTAGCAGCGAGCAAGATGCTCGCACTACGGTAAGGATTTCGCTATTATTGACATTTAAGGTTTAAATGCCGAACAGATTACTACAAAAGGTTTGCTAATGACTAATCATTGTTCTGCTCTACCCTTCGACATTTTACTCATTACTGATGAAACCGCTTGTAATCGGGCAGGTCGAACTGTAGAACAAACTTTAATGAGTATCCTAAATTACATTAATCCTGAGCGTGTTGCTATACTTATCCGTGATAAAAAAGCGACAATTTCAGAGATTGCTACCACAATTAGTAACCTGAAGCCGTTAACTAACTCGACGGGTGTATTGTTGCTCGTACACAGCTATCCTCAATTAGCATTGGCATACAATCTGGCGGGAGTTCATCTATCATCAACGACAGCCATTGAACCTGTACGTCAACAACTTCCACCTCAGATGCTTATAGGAGTCTCGCGTCATGGAACCGACGCACTGGATCAGAATGATATTGGTTTGGCTGACTATGCTACGATTAGTCCAGTGTACTCCCCTCTATCCAAACCAGAGGATCGGCGCAACACATTGGGTTTACAGGGGTTGAGAGATAGCGTTAGGCGTAGTTATCGCCCGTTAGTCGCCCTCGGTGGAATTGAGCCAGGGCGAGTGAGTGCCGCGATCGCACAAGGGGTAAAAGCCGTTGCTGTCGTTGGTGCTGTGATGGCGGCACAAAATCCGGCGAGTGTTGTCCAAACATTACTCCAAGAATGCTGAGCCAACTCGCCGCTTTACGTCGGCAACGTAGGGGAAAAACTGTTACGATAATGTATTGTAAAGTATTGTAAAATCTCAATGATAATATAGTCGGATATAGTCATATTTGGTAATATATAGACATAAAACGCTCAGACTATTTGCTCGCGGATGTACACATTAAG
>CAZNNK010001299.1:0-1801 GCA_964574085.1 uncultured Coleofasciculus sp. | reverse complement strand
ACCGTATACGGTAAATTATGATGAGTTTTGGAATGCCATTTCCATCCGCCTCGGTGAGCTACACAAAAAAGACGTTCTTTTCGCTGAGGAACACCATAATGTGCGGCGTTGAGGATTTCCCATTCAACGATATAGTTTAGTTCCCTGAGAGCGCTGACAATTTCTTCAAAGTAGGTTTTATTGCGAAATAGCATTCCCCGCACGTTTTCAAATAAAGCAAGCTGAGGGCGATAGGATTTAACCGCATCAAGAAATATAGGGAAACCATCGCGACTGTCTTTGAGTCCCCGTTGATGTCCACCAACGCTAAAGGGTTGACAGGGGGGACCACCAATGATTACATCGGCTCCCTCGACTAAATTGGGTTGGCGTGTTAGCGTGGTCTGATAGCAGAAACCATGCAGATTGTGCTGATAAGTGGCGCAGGCGTCTGCTAAT
Organism: uncultured Coleofasciculus sp.; assembly: GCA_964574085.1. Lineage (GTDB taxonomy): Bacteria > Cyanobacteriota > Cyanobacteriia > Cyanobacteriales > Coleofasciculaceae > Coleofasciculus. Next base: position 1,363 of record CAZNNK010001299.1, on the reverse strand, counting down.
TTTTCATAACCGATGGTTCTAAATCCTGCGGCTTCAAAACCGAGTGCTAGTCCCCCACAGCCAGCAAACAGATCAATCACCAAAGGTGCTGTCCCATCGATGGGAGGAAGTTGAAGTTCTTGAGAGAGGAAATCAAGGTAGGGGAGTTGGTTTCGCATTCTCCTATTTTAGGACGCGATCGCACGCTTATCTTGTCCCTACCTTAACCTTGAATTGATAGGTCAGCCTTTAAACGCAGCATAGACATATCTACGACGACGGGTTTAGGTTTGGATAAGACAACATTCACAGCAGTGATAACAAAAAGCAAGAGAAGCCGCAGAAGTTGCCAATGCTGTTGAACCTAGGGCGGAGTCGGCGTATTATGACAGGGAATAAATAAAAGCTAAAGTAAAGAAATGGAAGGTAAACGGTTTATTCGCACGATGCGATTGCAAAATTTGCTCTCCTACGGAGATGAGGATGAAGAAATTGAACTCCAACCCCTGAATGTGCTGATTGGTGCCAATACATCTGGCAAGTCGAACTTAATTGAAGCCATTGGACTTCTGAAGGCAACTCCCACAGATTTAACTGCTCCAATTCGTAAAGGGGGAGGTGTCAGTGATCTGCTTTGGAAAGGTCAAAAGGAAATTACAACAGCTAAAATTGAGGTAACTATAGACTACCCAGAAGGACTGATGCCGCTGCGCTATCGCATGGGTTTGAGTGTAGTTGGTCAAAAACTCGAACTGGTCGATGAAGCAGTGGAAAATGAACGCTCCTACCCTGGTGAAGCGGATATCTATTTTTATTACCGCTATCAACAAGGTCGTCCAGTTTTAAACATTAAAACGGCAGTTGAAGGACAAAGAAGTCAACGTTCGCTGCATCGAGACAATCTGATTCTCGATCAGTCTGTTTTATCTCAGAGGAAAGATCCAGATCAATATCCTGAACTCACCTATCTAGGCAATCAATTTTCCCAGATTAGTCTATATCGTGACTGGCATATCGGACGAAATTCAGAACCGAGATTGCCACAGAAAGCTGACTTACCGGAACACCCTTTGCTAGAAGATGGGAGTAACCTGGGACTTGTTTTGAACAACTTACAGTACCAAGTAGGAAGTCGAAAAATTATCGAAAAACTCAAGACATTTTATCAGGAAGCAGAAGAACTATCCGTCAAGATTTATGGCGGTACTGTTCAGATATTTATTCGCGAGGAGGGTTTAATTCAGCCAATCCCTGCAACTCGTCTATCTGATGGTACACTGCGCTATTTATTTTTACTGGCTTTACTTCTTGACCCAACCCCACCGCCACTGATATGTATTGAAGAACCAGAGATTGGCTTACATCCTGACATGATGTCTACTAT
>CAZNNK010001298.1:0-1802 GCA_964574085.1 uncultured Coleofasciculus sp. | reverse complement strand
GGCAACAGGCAACAGGCAACAGATAAATGTCCTAACGTATCCTCGTAGTGCTATAAGTACCTTATCTTTAGGAGAAACGCTATAGTACAGTCTAGATTGGGAAACCATAATCCGTAATTCGTATAATTCCAATGATCAAATCCCTTCCCTTGACAACTGCACTATCCCTAACCCTCCTTTCCTTTACCGCCGGATGTTCCCCTCAATCTAATCTCTCCCAACCTTCCGCCAACGAAAACGAGATTGATAGTGTCTCAGTCGCTGAAAGTCCAGCAGAAGCGGAATTGGCGCAAAAACCAGCGATTCCCTCACTCGCTTCCCCGGATAATCCCAATCCGGCGATTCAAGCGCAAATTGAGCAATACATGAATGGTTTAGCCGCCAAGGGATTTGCCAAAGAAAATCATGGGATCTGGATTCAGGCGGAAAATACTCTGCTGGCGAATTATCAAGGTACGGTTCCCTTACCTGCGGCTTCTATCACCAAAGTCGCCACCTCCCTGGCTGCATTGCAAACCTTTGGTCCCGATCACCAATTTATCACCCTAATCGGCGCAACGGGTGCGGTGGAAAACGGGGTTCTCCAAGGCGACTTAGTGATCCAAGGGGGAGACGATCCATTCTTTGTCTGGGAAGAAGCGATCGCTCTCGGTAATCTCCTCAATCAGATGGGTATTCAGCAGGTAGCGGGGAATTTAATCATCACAGGCAATTTTTACATGAACTTTGAGTTTGACCCACTCAAATCCGGGACACTCCTCAGACAAGGGTTAAATGCTCAACTGTGGACACCTGAAGCTCAAACTCAGTATCAAACCCTACCCCCAGACACCCCCAAACCTGAAGTGGCGATCGCGGGTTCGGTACAAGTCTCCCCCACCCCTCCTAGCAACGTCCAACCCCTGATTCGCCACTATTCCTTCCCCTTGGCTGAATTGCTCAAAAAAATGAATCAATATAGCAATAATAAAATGGCAGACATGCTCGCCAACTCTGTCGGGGGAGCGAATGTAGTTGCTCAAAAAGCCGCCGCCGCCGCAGGCGTTCCTCAAGCTGAAATTACGTTAGTTAATGGTTCTGGATTAAGCGATCAAAATAAAATTTCTCCCCGTGCGGCTTCCGGTTTATTTCTCGCCATTGCCCGATATCTTCAACCTTATAATATGAGTCTGGGCGATGTCTTGGCGATTGTTGGACAAGATGAAGGGATTTTAAATGAACGTCCGCTTCCCCCATTTGCCATTGTTAAATCGGGTAGTTTAAATAATGTCAGCGCTTTAGGCGGAGCGTTACCCACGCAGCAACAGAGAATTCTCTGGTTTTCGACAATGAATAGGGGTTACAACCTGGAAGGATTTCGCACCCAACAAGAAGCACTACTGCAAAGTTTTATTAGCCAGTGGGGAGGCGTTCAATCATTGCCTGAACCCTTACAACCCAATCCCGAACGAACCAGTAAAACCTCTAGTAATGAAGTCCTCAATCCGGGTTAAGCTGTTTGGCATTTAAACCTTAATGTCAATAATGACGAAATCCTTGCCGTAGTGCGAGCATCTTGCTCGCTACATTAGTCGAAAATATAAACGCGATCGCGTTGCGTGGCTTTAAGCTGATTCCAGAAGGGTTCTGACTTAAACGGGTTCACAATTCCTTTATTTAATCTCCTGATTAATGAGAAAATTCACTCAATTGAGTCGGGTTGTCCTCCACTCAATGTGGTGGGTTACGGCGGATAGTTCATTGAACGGCTGCGTAAAAATAAAGTACCAGTATTTGTAGGGTGGGTTAGGCGGGAACTACAT
>CAZNNK010001297.1:0-1803 GCA_964574085.1 uncultured Coleofasciculus sp. | reverse complement strand
GGTTAGGACTGAGAGACCTCCCGACAACTACCTCCTAAGATAGAGGATAACTCGAAAGTAGCGATTGTTAATATTTGCTTGTAACTAGCTCCAATGCTATAACTTTTTTTGATCAAGAATTTGTATCCGGCTCAAACCAAGTCATATTGCCCGTTTTGCAAGGTTTTACCCCGAATTGGCTACTGTTAAATTCTTTTTTTAGTTTATATACTGAATTGTTAAGAAAAATAACAAGCAAACAATCAGGATGAAGAAAATGCGAATTTCAGCTTGGACAATTGCCGGATCAATTGCGTTAGCCGGCTGGGTGATCTCTCCAGTTCAGGCTCAGATACCCGGTTTACCCGATGTCAACCTACCGACTCCGAATCCTCTCAAGCAGCAACCCGAAGATGCCGTCGTTTCCGGTTGTGTCCGACTCGACGGTCGCTGTTTATTCGAGATTGCAGCGAAAAAGCCGAAGTTAATCCCCAATACTGCTGGGGAAGCAGAGGAAGCAGAGGAAGTAGAGGAAGTAGAGGAAGTAGAGGAAGTAGAAGAAGCAGAGGCAGCAGAAGGAGCAGAAATTACTTTACCCCAACGCATTCAAGAAATTGAAAGACGATTACAGGATATCAGCCGTACTTACTTCAAAAACGAGAGCGTTGAATTAAAGATTCGCCAAGAACTAGACGAAGAAAGCCAATTACCTGAGATTTATATCTCTCTCCTAGATGAACAAGGTGAGCTGTTCAAAGAAGTGCGTTTGATGAGCGTTACCGATCAAGATGCTGCTCTCACAGGAGTGCCTATAGAGACTAGAGCGAACCAAATTATCCAACAGCTCGAACAACAACTTCCCCAGGCAAAACAAGAACGGCAACCAGAGGTTTTGAGGAATCGAATTAAAATTGCCGTTGGTACTGGCGTCGCTATGATTGTTGCCAGCTTGCTCATTTATCAGTGGGAACGCCGCTTAAAACGCTCCAAACAACTGTTAGAGCCTTCTGAATCGAATGCCGCACCAATATCCACTCAACTTACCCAAAATCAACAGCGAAATGTAAAAGAGGTTTTACATCGCCTGCTGCAACTGACTCAAGGGGTTATCTGGGTGGGGGGAAGTCTATTTATTTTTAGTCTATTTCCTTACACCCGACCCTTACAGGTTTTAATTCTTGCCAGTTTCCGAATTCCTATTCGCGTGGGTATTGTTGGCTTGGGGACTTACGTGTTCATCCGGCTATCTTATGCCTTAACAGATCGCTTCTCCTCTGCCATTGCTAGGAATCATTTATTGACACCAGAAAGCGCCCAGCGAGCGCAGTTGCGCGTGTCAACGGTGTCTGGAGTAACCAAAAACATTATCACCTTGAGTTTGAGTTCGATTGGATTTTTAGTGGCGCTGGTGGCAATTGGGATTGATATTGGTCCCCTTTTAGCCGCGTTTGGGATCATTGGTTTAGGTTTGTCTTTGGCATCGCAAAACTTAATCAAAGATGCTATCAATGGCTTTTTTATTCTATTAGAAGATCAGTATGCCGTTGGTGACGTGATTGGCGTGGGAGACGTTGGCGGATTTGTAGAAAAAATCAACCTCCGGATTACTCAATTGCGAGATGCTGAGGGACGATTAATTACGGTTCCCAACAGTGAAATTAGAATTGTGGCAAATCTTTCGAGTAATTGGTCACGCGCTGATTTAAATATTCCTGTTACCTATCAAGCCGATGTTGATAAAGCATTAGAGTTGGTCAGACAGGTGGCACATGAGATGATTATGACCCAACTGTGGCGGGAGCGTATCCTAGATGAACCCGATAT
>CAZNNK010001296.1:0-1810 GCA_964574085.1 uncultured Coleofasciculus sp. | reverse complement strand
GACACAGCCAATCAAATCCTAGATAATATTATTACTCATCTGCAAGGTGAGTACGGTATCCGGCGCTACTTAGGAGACTCGTACTGGTGCGCCAACTACCAGAAAAAGTTGTCACCCCAAGAACGGACAAGGGATTGGAGTGAAAGCATTGAGGAACGCGATCGATTATTGGCGGATGGGGAACAAGCCCAATGGTGTGTTTTTGATCCGATTCTTTCTATTATCTTTGGACTCAAGTTCCAGCAACATCAACAGCCCCAGGATTTACAGCAACAAACCTATTATCTGAATCGCTCTCTGGGACAACTTACTGGACAAGATAGCGAGTTTGGCGAATTTAAATGTCCGGAACTTTATCATCGAGAAGATGACGCCTATGTTCCCAGTGATGCAACCCCATTACTTTGGACGCAAGCCAATTTAGCTGTAGCGCTGAACATAATGGAGACGAGTTTATCAGTAGGTGTGAAAAATTAAAGTTAACGGTGAGGATCGTCATTCGTCATTTGTGCGGACAGAATTTATGTCCAGGTACTTTGTCAGGGTTTGAGGAATATGTACAGAACTTACGTTCATTGTTTAAAGACTCGCTACTTTCTGTCGTAACTGGCGAATTGCCGCACTTGTATTGCGCTCATAAGCAACTTGCATACACTCAGCGATAATCTCTTTAATATTCAGGTTTGGAAAATAGCGGCTGTTAGTCATCTCCTGATAAAACTCACCCCTTTGCAAACTATAAATTCTTAGCTGATTGCTTTTAAATAACCAAATCTCTGGCACTCGATACGGCAGATAGTCATTAACATCTGTGTAGCTCGTTACATCTATTTCAATCACCAAATCCGGCGAGGACTCGACTCCCCAATTGATCCGATTTTTGCCAGAAACTGCCTGCCAATTCTCAATATAAAAACAGTAGTCTGGTTCAATGCCACTTACGTCGGGTAACTCCATGGTAATGGGGGTAAATGTATCATAGTCTTGTCCCCGATAATCGAGCAACACTTTAACGACATCCGCAATTACACTAACTTTTCGTCCATGTTCTGGTGAAGGTGCCATCAACAGAATTTCTCCTGATCGATACTTAAGCCGAGGAATTGAGCGATCGCCCAGTTGTTGACTTAGCATCTGATAGTCTTGCCAGCTTCCGGGAAATCGCACCACTGTTCCGGGAGGCAACTGAATTTTTTCTGGTGTGATAACAGCAAACATTAAAGTTATCCTCGATCGCCATGGTACTATTGATTAATTGAATCGTTTATTTTAATCAATATCTTCATCTTGTTCCCTCTGCCACTGGGTTAAAACTTCACCCGGATTAAACCCACGATACTGAAGGTAATTCCATAGCTTTCGCTTGGTTTTCGGATCAATATCATGAAAATCAGTAATTTTATACTTTCGCACCACCTTAGCTTTTAAACCATCCAGTTCTCCCCCGTCTTCCTCGTCCTCGGTTTGAGACTGCCAGATTTGTTCAAAGAACTCCGAATCAATTCCCTTATCTCGGCATTTGCGTTTAATGACTATTTTCCCATATTTGCCTCGATAGGATGTGATCATACTTTCGACAAAACGAGTATCCGATTGATAATTGAGGCGTTGCAGCTTCTCAATAGATTCAGTAATATCCTGGGTATCAAACCCTTTAGTTTGTGCTTTTTGCGTGAGTTCAAAGACACTATATTCTCGACGAGCTAAAAGTTTACAGAAATAGTCAATACAATTCATGGATTGTCAGGATTAAGTGGGTGGACACAATTAAAGTTAACGGTTGAGATTAGGAAGGAACAGGGAACAGGGA
>CAZNNK010001295.1:0-1814 GCA_964574085.1 uncultured Coleofasciculus sp. | reverse complement strand
ACCCCACAAACCCCGCCCGATTACCCAGCGTGAACAATACATCATTGACCTCTATTGTTACTGTAAATTAAGGATGACACCCAAGACGTTTTATTCCAAATGGGATGTCACGTATGAGCAAATTTCTCATATATGTTTCCGTTCTCTGGGAACCGTTCAATGTTGGTTCAACCGAGGTCAAGATCATCGCTCTCCTCACCCCGTTGACTTGCGCCAGTTGACAACCGTGGATTTTTTGTTAGATCATTTTGAAGAACTTCCTCAATCTTTAATTGATCTGCTTTGTTCTTCTTGAAACTGAATTGGGGAGTCTGAGGGGTTGCTCCCCTCTTTCGTGGGGCTAACCTCTCACATCCCCACCCCAACCGTTTCAATCAATCCGTGAAAGAGCGTGTTTCGCCCTGTGCTACCTGAAAAACCCCTCGACTGGCGTAGCACACCTAATATGTTTGATGGATGGTTCTTGGTAGGGGCGCACAGACGTGCGCCCTTTGCCAACGTGCGTCCTTATTGATAAATGGCGTCATTGATGATTATCCCTTTATAATCATTGCGATCGCGTCACCCATCTGATTATCCTGAGACTTGAGGTAAAAGCGACGATTGATGTCCCTGGTTTAAGGGAATAAGGACGACAAGAAGCACAAGATAAGATGAACCTTGACATGAGCGATCGCCATGACACAGACACTAGATAAACCGACAGACCAACGGTTCACCCACTCTGGAATCAACTGGGAACAATTTCGATTTATTCAAGCAGGATTCAACAATTCCCCTGGAATACGACTGTTCTACTACAAGGGTGAGGTAGAAATTTTGGCAGTTTCACAAGACCACGAACTTTTCAGTCGGACAATTGCAGGGCTACTGTTTGACTACTTTGTGGAAAAAGGCATCGAATTTTACCCCACAGGTAGCTTTACTCAAGAAAAAGAAGGGGTAGCTTCAGCACAGGCTGACGAGTCCTATTGTATTGGCAGTTTAAAGAAAATTCCCGACTTGTCGATTGAAGTAGTCTTTACCAGTGGTACTGTTTCCCAACTTAAACGCTATCAGGAGTTGGGAGTACCGGAAGTCTGGTTTTGGGAAGATGGTTTATTGACGTTGCATCATCTCAGAGTTAACGGTTACGAACGGATTGACACTTCTGAGGTATTGCCAGACTTAGATATTGACTTGCTAACGCGATGTCTGTTGATGGCTTCTAGGGTGGAGGCGGTTAGGGAATTCAGACGAGCAATTTCTCAAGGGCAGTAGTAATCATGTATGATACAGAGTGACAACAAATCGCATTCATTGTTAAAATTGACTCCAGTCTTGCCATTACGTCTGAAAATGAGAAACGACGGCTGGATTGCCGCGAAAAAACATAGATAGAAGTCAGTGTCAACTAAGGCGGGTTTCACGATTTTATCCCTTTTATTTTTATTTCTGATGTCATCAAGGACGGCTTTCTGAAAGGTGACTCGCATTCAGTCTCCAAACACCTCGGCTTCTTCTTCCTGCGTGGCAAATTCGCCGCGACGAGAAGCGGAAATTGCCTCGTCTAACCGTTCCAGAGAACCATGTTGCTGTTCATAGCTTTTGAGAAAGGTGGCTGTAACGGCTTTCTTGATCTCTAACCCGTTTTTGATCAGGGTTTCATAATGGTTGGGATTAACTAGATAAGCCACAGTTTCGCCATTGCGGGTGACGAGGATATCAGCATCTTTTGCCATCTCAGCAATTTTGGCAGTATTTTTGAGTTCGGTGACTTGGGCGTGACGCATGGGAAAATCTGGGTCTTTGATCACGGTGTTACTCATATCAAC
>CAZNNK010001294.1:0-1816 GCA_964574085.1 uncultured Coleofasciculus sp. | reverse complement strand
AGGATGCCCTGTTTAGCAAACGGTTCGAGCAAGGCAAATTGACGGCAACGGATATGGAGAACCTGGGACGAGTTGTTGCCCAATTCCATGCTCAAAGCCAAACCAATGACTATATTCGCAGTTTTGGGACACCTGCCAAAATTCGTGAGGCGTTTGAGGAAAATTACCAGCAAACGGAAAACTATATCGGTAGGGCGCAAACCCAACAGCAGTTTAACGAAACGAAACAATTTAGCGATCGCTTTTTTGCCCAACGACAGGCGTTATTAGAACAGCGCCTAGAAAATAACCGGATTCGGGAATGTCACGGGGATTTACACCTGAGAAATATTTGCCTGTGGCATGATCAGATCCAACTGTTTGATCGGATTGAGTTTAATGAACCTTTCCGCTTTGTGGATGTAATGTATGATATCGCCTTTGTGGTGATGGATTTGGATGCGCGGGGGGCTAAGGAGTTGGGGAATGTGTTTCTGAATACCTATTTGGAGCAAACTGGAGATTGGCAAGGGTTGCAGGTATTGCCCTTGTACTTATGTCGCCAAGCTTATGTACGGGCAAAAGTTACCTCCTTTTTACTGGATGATCCGGCGGTTGCGGAGGAGACGAAGCAAGACGCCGCGAACACAGCCGCTGATTATTATCGATTGGCTTGGGACTACACGACAACGAATTCTGGACAAGTTGTGATTATGTCCGGGTTATCGGGTTCAGGGAAAAGCACAGTCGCGCGACAATTGGCGCAGCAGTTGGGGGCGATTCACCTGCGTTCTGATGCAGTACGGAAACATTTAGCGGGTATTCCGTTGGATCACAAGGGTACTGATCAACTCTATACCCCTCAGATGAGCCAGACAACCTACGATCGCCTGTTAGAATTGGGCATCATGCTAGCACAGCAAGGCTTCCCGGTTATTCTTGATGCCAAGTATGATCGACAGGCATTTCGAGGGGATGCGATCGCTAAAGCCCAGGCACATCAGTTACCCTTACGGATTCTACACTGCAGTGCCCCCATGGAAGTCCTACGCGATCGCCTCTCATCTCGCACGGGAGATGTATCCGATGCAACGGCGGATTTACTCAGTCGCCAACAAGCCATGGCTGAACCCTTCACCGAGGCGGAACAATCTCTAGTTACGACAGTGGACACCACTCAAGATTGGCAATCACAATTAGAGAAAATGACCCTGACAGATTAAACGGCTTGAAAGCCCCAAGACTTAAGCGCTCTTGGCACCTAAATCATCATTCGTAGGGGTACGATAGTATCGTACCCCATTATATGTGGCGTTGGTGCGCTACACTGAACCATTAAGCGTGACATTCACAACCTGAATGTCCACAGCCAGCACCGTTGGGATGACCGTTAGCGCAAGCATCGCTACAGTAGTATTTGCCGTCTTTTTGCACGGCTGAATCGGTGCTTACCATGCACACACAGGAGTCACAGGCACATTGGGTTTGAGTGGCAGTGGTCATTGCTTCTCTCCAAAATAGAGTTTGACTCAATATCTGAACAGGTCTTCAGATATTTTTTAGCGTAACACCTGAATGCTTGTTCAGACATTAAATTTTCCTTAAACCTCACAGAAAGCGTCGGGAAGCCCATTCCTTTTAGGGATGGGAGGGATAGCCACCCCACCGCTTTGTTCATGGTTCATTGTTGATTGTTCATCCAACAGCTTACCCGCCCTTTCAGGGTAATGGTGTTTTTTGCAGTTTTCGGCAAAAGCACTGGCGGGATTGTGTCATTCGATGAGCCAAAAAAGGCAAGCAACTTGGTCAATTTCGGTAATGGGCGACGCTTTAAGAT
>CAZNNK010001293.1:0-1819 GCA_964574085.1 uncultured Coleofasciculus sp. | reverse complement strand
GACCAATGACCAATGACCAATGACCAATGACCAATGACCAATGACCAATGACAAACTACACTTTGGGTGCTGCTTTTGAACAATCAGGGGTCGGATTGCACAGTGGGATCACTACCACGGTTCGCGTCTTGCCCGCTGCGGCTGGAACGGGACGTTATTTTGTCCGCGTTGACTTGCCAGGAAAACCTGTGATTCCAGCGCGAGTGGAGGCTGTCTCTACTACGATGCTTTCGACTCAGTTGAGGGCGGAAAATGGTGAGACTTCTGCCTCTTCCTTCGATTACGAGGTGACAGTGAGAACAGTCGAACACCTCCTCGCCGCCCTCGCCGGGAGTGGCGTGGACGATGCTTGTATTGAAATTGACGGATCAGAAGTTCCCCTGTTAGACGGTTCGGCATTGGTTTGGATCAAAGCAATTCAGGAAGTGGGGATGGTTGAGAGTAAACGTCCCCAAACCTCGTCTCCTTTCCTTCCCCTGTCTTCCCCCATGTCTGTTGAGGAACCCATTTGGGTGAATCAAGACGATGCCTTTGTCGCCGCCTTACCCGCACCGATGACGCGATTTACATACGGTATTGATTTTAATAACCCAGCGATTGGCAATCAATGGCATAGCTGGACACCGGAACAGGAGCATTTTGCTAAGGCGATCGCACCAGCACGAACCTTTGGTTTAGCCAATCAAGTTGACCAACTCCGCGATCGCGGTTTAATTAAAGGCGGTAGCTTGGAGAATGCCTTAGTTTGCGGCGATCACGGCTGGTTGAATCCGCCCTTGCGATTTTCAAATGAGCCAGTGCGTCATAAACTTTTAGATTTAGTAGGGGATTTGAGTTTATTGGGGAAATTTCCTGTCGCTCATGTCCTCGCCTACAAAGCCAGTCACACTCTGCATATTCAATTAGCGAGATTACTGGCTCAACAAATCGGCGCTGGGGATGTCAGTCGTCAATCATCAGCCGTCATTGGCAATTGATCACCACTGACACCTAAACGCTAACTCATCCATGTTCCTTGTGTAGCGGACGCAAAACGAAATGACTAGGATTCAATCCGCTTACAGTCTGGATACGTTTACAGAGTCACTCACCTGGTCACTGAACGCTGCTCATTGGTACTCGTTTTTATCCTAATTTACTCATGTCTACCTTGATTGACGTTAACACTCACGATGATTCCACTGATAATGCCAACCCCACTCAGTCTGAATCATCCACCAAAACAGTTTTCACAGTTGAAGACATTCATAAGATCCTGCCCCATCGCTATCCCTTTGCCTTAGTTGACCGCATTATTGAATATGTTCCGGGAAAGCTAGCGGTTGGTATCAAGAATGTCACGTTTAATGAACCCTATTTTCAAGGACATTTTCCAGGACGCCCGATGATGCCGGGGGTGATGATTGTAGAAGCCATGGCTCAAGTTGGTGGCATTGTCTTAAAGCAAATGGCTGATATGGATGACGCCTTATTTGTTTTTGCCGGAATTGATAAAGTTCGCTTTCGTCGTCCTGTTGTACCGGGTGATCAACTGATCATGACAACGGAACTCGTATCGGTGAAGCGCCGTCGTTTTGGAAAGATGCAAGCTCGTGCAGTCGTTGACGATCAGCGAGTTGCTGAAGGGGAATTGATGTTTTCTCTAGTCGAATAGCTCCCAATTGCGCTATCCCAAATTTGGGTTAGCGCTCCCGGATTCTTCATCCTGTCACACTTGAATCTCTTGAGGCGTCGGTATAAATGATTATACCTAAAATTTCTGCGATCGCTTACCCTTACATTTAATCCTACGGCTTACCTAAATTTAGTATGTCCCTTG
>CAZNNK010001292.1:0-1822 GCA_964574085.1 uncultured Coleofasciculus sp. | reverse complement strand
GGCTTACCCACCCTGAAAGACATTATCCGGGAATTGGAAAAACCAGGACGTGATCCCCGTGCTGAGTTTAAATATGCCACATTTAAGGAAGGCGTAAAGGAACTATCTGACTTAAAAGAGGGAATGGAATTAGAAGGAATTGTCACGAATGTGGCAAATTTTGGCGCATTTGTCGATATTGGCGTGCATCAGGATGGGTTGGTGCATATTTCCCAACTGGCGGATCAATTTGTGGAAGATCCTAAAGACATTGTTAAAGTGGGACAAGTTGTAAATGTGCGGGTTCTTTCTGTGGATGAGAAGTTGAAACGGATTGGCTTATCCATGCGGGCGGCGCAACAGAGGTAATAGATTTTGCGATCGCGAACCGATATTGGGCGGTTGAAACACATCCACCCATGTGTAGTATTTTGCCGCGTTCCGTAATAGATTTTGCGATCGCGAACCGATATTGGGCGGTTGAAACCGCAGCTACACAAACAAAACCCGCCTGCGCGGGTTTCCTATCAAGTAGCCCGTAGCCTGTAGGGTGGGTTAGGCGGGTATTCAATTAGGAAAGGAACCGTTTAATCAGGTATCCGCCGTAACCCACCATCGACTCTAAAGTTTCAATCCCGTTGCCGGGATTCATTATAAGGAAACTCCGCCATCTGAAACCAAGACAGACAGGGAATTCCAGAGCCAAAATATTCTACCGGAACATCTCTACGGCTGCGATCGCAGACAATCGTTATAATAGGGCAATCTGATCGCAGACGCAATTCCCATGACTCAGAGCCTAGAACCCAATGTTCTACCTCCTCCGTTCCCGGATCATACCCAACTCCCCGAATCAAATGGCGAATTCGTGAAGAACTTCCAGGAGCATCCCCAAAGCCTTATTCTTACAGACTCCCTCGGACCCATTCTCGAAAGAATTCATCCCGACGGACAATATGCCATTGGACAAGATTGTGGCATCTACTGGCGACAAACAGAACCCCCAGAAAAAGGAGCAGAAGCTCCCGATTGGTTTTATGTCCCCAATGTTCCCCCCAAAATAGACGGTCAAATTCGCCGTTCTTATGTAATCTGGCACGAATTTATCGCGCCAATGATTGCCTTAGAATTTGCCAGTGGCGATGGTTCCGAAGAGCGCGATGCCACACCCTTATCCCGCTCATCCCAAGGAGAAAAAACGAAACCGGGTAAGTTTTGGGTTTATGAGCAGATTCTGCGGATTCCTTACTATGGAATTTTTGAAATCGAGACGAACCACTTAGAGGTTTATCACTTCGTTAATGGTTCCTACCGCCTGATGAACCCGAACCAACGAAACCATTATCCCATTGAACCTTTAGGTATAGAATTGGGATTACTCCAAGCAACCTATCAAAATCAAACTCAAATTTGGTTGCGCTGGTGGGATAGTGAGGGAAATTTACTTCTAACTGGAAGTGAGAGAGCCGAACAAGAAAGACAACGGGCTGAACAAGAAAGACAACGGGCTGAACAAGAAAGACAACGGGCTGAACAAGCAGAAATTGCCCGAAGAGAAGCGATTCCCAAATTATTCGCTATGGGATTAACCGCCAATCAAATCGCAGAAGCCTTAGGTTTACCGATTGAGGACATTAACTCCATGGGTAATCCACCTAACAGTTAATTTGGCAATGCTTCCCCAGCTCCCCCTGCTTCCCTAGCTCCCCCTGCTTCCCTAGCTTCCCCAGCTTCCCCAGCTCCCTCTGCTTCCCCAGCTTCCCCAGCTCCCCCAGCTCCCCCAGCTCCCCCCCCTCACAAGGGTAGGTTTTTTAAGATTGCGGTTCAGGTAAGACAAGGAAGA
>CAZNNK010001291.1:0-1823 GCA_964574085.1 uncultured Coleofasciculus sp. | reverse complement strand
CTCAGAATGACATGATAGAACGCAACTTGGTATTACACAAACGACCCATCGTCGGGGCAATTCATGAATTGCCCCTACTTAGTATAAAAAATTACAACGATTAGTCAATTTTTTGCTTGACTTTCTCTTTTACATTCTCCACAGAATGGCGCACTTGAGCTTCGGTTTGCTTCGCTTTGCCTTCAGCTTTATCTTCTGGATCACCCGTAATCTCTCCCATGGCTTCTTGGGCTTTCCCTTCAATATTTTTGGCTGTGGCTTTCATTCGATCTTCAGTACTCATAGGTTGATTTATTTATGAAACTTCTACATTATAAACACTATCAAATTAACTAGACTTCTACCTCTAGCCACAGAGGTACTTCTTGAGAAATAGGTATTATTATAGATGGCGTGATTATGAACAAGCTATTAAAATAGTATAAGCTTAATTTAACGATGGCGTTAATTTTACAGGGTTCCTATTCCACTCAAAACTATTGAGGCAGTATATTAATAGTCATGACTCGTTCAGCGTGCCTAATTTTTAATCCCGTGGCTGGTCAAAGCGACCCCGATGAAGATTTAAAGAAAATTGTTAATATTTTGGAGCCAGAAATTGAACTCGATGTTCAATGCACCACGCCAGAAAAAGATGCGGAACAACTGACGAAAACTGCCGTTGAGCGAGGTGCTAAGACTATCATTGCCTCTGGCGGAGACGGGACGCTCTCGGCGGCGGCTGGCGCACTGGTGAAAACAGGTATTCCTTTGGGTATTATTCCCCGGGGGACAGCTAACGCTATTGCCTCAGCTTTAGGAATTTATGACACGATTAAAGCAGCGTGTCAAACGATTTTAGATGGAAAAACCAAGAAAATTGATGTGGGTCGATGTAATGGTAAGCCGATGGTACTGCTAGCTGGAATTGGCTTTGAAGCGAAAACTGTTGAAGAGGCAGATCGAGAGCTAAAAAATAATTTTGGTATGCTTGCTTATGTCGTATCAGGACTACAAAAGCTCGGTGAATTAGAACCCTTTGAGGCAAAGATTGAGACCGACGAAAATACCGTTACCATTACCGCAACGGCCGTAACGGTAGCTAATGCCGCACCGCCGACATCAATTTTGGCTCAAGGACCGGCTGGTATTGTTTATGATGATGGACTTCTGGATTTAACTGTCGTCACTCCCAAAGATAAAACTAATGTAATCGCCGCCTCTTATGAACTCTTACAATCGGCTATTTTGGGGGAAAGTGCAGACCATGAGGATATTAAGTATATCCGAACTCGCTACGTTAAAGTGACCGCGAAACCTGCTCAGAAAATTGCCTTAGATGGAGAAATTATTGGTGAAACTCCAATTAATGTGGACTGTATTCCTGGAGGCTTAACGGTCTTTATGCCGATGCAGCAAGACTAAAAAATAGACGTGCCGTGGCACGTCTCTACAAGATAAGGTGGCGGTATTAAGCGTATCTTTCTTCATGTTTGACAATGACCCAAACCGCATGAATGGAACCAGGAAGCCAACCCAGTAAAGTCAACAAAATGTTAATTAAAAAGGCTGAACTAATTCCTGTGGTCATAAAAACACCCGCAGGTGGAAGCAGAATTCCCAAAACTATTCGGAGTAATTTCATAAGGATTAATAAATTAAGCTTGTCGGTTACTCTATAAAGCTTAACGGCTAAACTCGGTTATTAACCTCCATCTGGAGAATGATTTTTTCATGATTGTCGGGTGGGCAAGGTGAATCACCTCCTTTGTATCACTTGGGTAGGTTGGGTTGAACGACGTGAAACCCAACAGACTAAAGCCAGCTTGTGTTGGGTCTCGTCC
>CAZNNK010001290.1:0-1827 GCA_964574085.1 uncultured Coleofasciculus sp. | reverse complement strand
CCGGTATATAACGTTTGACTAGGGCGCTGCTATCCAGGAATTGACTTCTCTCCCGGTTAAAACGCGGGGGATTCTAAGCAGATACTGTGGGACAGGCTGAAGCCGCGTCCCGTCGTTTTATCTTCTTAGAGTTCCAGAGGAAGACTCTGGATGGCGCTTCTCAAAACGTTATTCGAGAGCTAACAACTAAAGTGTTTGAGGCTGAATTGTCATCCCCACTCTTACCTGAATCCTAACTTCAATGATAGATAAGTAATTGAGCAACGGTGCGTTACGCTACCCTACCCTTCGGGAACGCTGCGCGAACGCTAACGCTGCGCGAACGCTAACGCACCCTACAATTTTGCTTGTTTATCATGGTGCAAGATGTGAGTTAAAATTGCTTAAAATATTTATACTGTAAGCTTTAGATTATGGAGGTGTATCCCAAGCTATACTTCCCGGAGAGCCGAATTTATCCGGCTGTATAGCATTACGGGCATACGTTAGGACATTACCCTGTTGCCTATTGCCTATTCCCTATTGCCTTGTCACCTAATTTTATTGTCCTAACCTAAATGCGTAGTGCTATATTTAGATGAGTCAGATGAGGATGAGTAGGGGCGCATAGACGTGCGCCCTTATAGTGAGGAATTTGGGAAATTAACGTTACTATATTTCTCGGCTGAGTTTAAATAAATAATAGGTTACCTGTCGCAGTATCCGTGATCGCTTGTATCCAGGCACTACCTGTTTCCGGTATATAACGTTTGACTAGGGCGCTGCTATCCAGGAAGTAAGCATTTACCATTCGCCCCGATCCTCTATAATGATTTCAGACAAGGGCTTACCTGGCATAGCTTTCAGTTTTTCTGTCAATTCTTGCCATGTAGCTTCACAGACAGGTTCAACATCACTTCGATGATGAGGAGGGGTAACCAGTCCAGCTGCCGTTAAGGATTGGCTGATACGTTCAAGTTGAGTTGCTGAATCTTCAGGCAAAATCTGAATCTGCACGGTTTGATGTTCTTGCAGGGGCAAGGGAGTTAAGGGGCGCAGCACTCCATTTTCGTAGATGGCGGTAATAGTTTCAGGCATTATAATGAAGTAGAACAGTGGCTATGACTATTCCAGAGCAACGGTGCGTTACGCTTCGCTAACGCACCCTACAATTTGGCTTGTTTATAATGGTGCAAGATGTGAGTTGAAATTGCTTAAAATATTTATACTGTAAGGTTTAGGTTATGGAAGTTTATCCCCAGCTATACTTCTAGCCACCCAACCTCAGGGGAGGTTATACAAGCAAATTTGATACCAACAAATAAGGTGGGCATTGCCCACCCTACAAATCAGCCTTTCACGCAAACTACCTGCTTTAGCGTCGCCACCACCTCCACCAAATCCGCTTGATTAGTCATCACTTCATCAATGGGTTTATATGCGCCGGGAATCTCATCCAAAACCCCGCCATCTTTGCGACATTCAATTCCTTGAGTCTGTGTCACCAAATCATCCAGGGAAAACTGTTTCTTTGCCTTACGCCGAGACATTAAACGCCCTGCGCCATGGGAGCAACTGCAATAACTGTCATGATTCCCCTTTCCTTTGACAATAAACGACTTTGCCCCCATCGAACCCGGTATAATCCCGTAATCCTCCTCACGCGCCCGTACTGCACCCTTGCGCGTCACATACACGTCTTCCCCAAAATGGACTTCCTTCTCGGCATAATTGTGATGGCAATTTACCTCTAACAATGGCTTCATTGGCTTACCGCCCGCCAAATGTTGTTCCACAATTCGCTTAAAACGCGCCATCATCACATCGCGATTGTAACGGGCATAATTC
>CAZNNK010001289.1:0-1827 GCA_964574085.1 uncultured Coleofasciculus sp. | reverse complement strand
CCTCCTTGTCTTGTCTCCACCCTAAAATAAAAAACCTACACCTGTTAGGATGGGGTGAGGGGGAGATGGGGTGATGGGTTGAAGGGGAGAGGGGGAGTAGGGGCTTGGTAACCAAGCCCGTACATTACATTTTTATTATGGGTGATGGGTCTGGACATCATATTACTCCTTCAGTTGGAACCTTGAAGTCTTTTGCCTTCTATCTGCTAAAACAGCGTAACTGATAAATTCGAGCCACGCTATCTCTAGGATTTTGCTGCAAGCAGTATTCAAAAAGACTAGCGGCTACATCAAGCTTGCCCAGATTGTAAAATAACAGCCCTTGTTCAAAAGTAGTTTTAGTCATTACCTTAGCCTGTCGCATTTCCGGTTCATCGGCATCAAAGACTTCATAAACACTCACCGCCTCAGATTTCCCTTTGACTTTAACGCGGTCAATCACGCGAAAACTATAATCATTGGCATTGCTTAACTGGCAAAACGTGTGATGGGAAATTAACAACGGTACGTCATACTCTTTGGTTAATCCTTCCATCCGAGAGGCTAAATTAACGGTATCACTAATCACCGTACTATCCATACGTGATGCACCGCCTACTGTACCCAGCATCAATGAACCCGTATTAATCCCAATGCCAATGTGAATCGGCGCATAGCCAATTTTGGTACGATGCCGATTATACTCCGCTAGCCGATGTAACATGGTAATTCCCGCCTTGAGTGCGTCATCAGCACTACCGCTAAAGAGTGCCATAATCCCATCACCAATATATTTATCAATAAACCCTTGGTTATCAATAATGGCTGATTCCATGCGACTAAAATAAGAATTAATAAACTTAAAATTATCCTCCGGATTCATTTTTTCTGAAAGGGTGGTAAAGTCGCGAATATCAGAAAATAGTACCGACATTTCTTTCTGGACTTGATCGCCTAATTGCACATCGACAATACTATTTTTCTCCAACAACTGGAGAAATTGACGGGGGACAAAGCGGGATAGGGCTTGATTGAGGGCAAAGAGATCCGTGGTAAACTGAAGTCGCTCAGCTTCGGCTTTTTTCCGTTCTGTGATGTCTTGAAACGCTGCGATCGCGAAAAGAATAGTCCCCTGTTGATCAAAGATTGGTGTTCCCCAAACTTCTAAAGGAATAACCTGATCCCCGTGGCGGATTTCTAGGTCATCAGCCGTGGAACTTTCTCCCTGAAGCGCTCGCACAATCGGTAACTGATTAAAGGGATAAAGTTGATTGGTTCCGGCGCGATAAATGTGATAAAGTTTGGCTAATTTTTCAGCCTTGATTCCCAGGGGAATGCTATGTCTGGTTAACTGTTTTCCCTTACGATTAATATAGTAAAGAGATCCTTGATGATCCAATATCGCCACACCTACGGGCATGGCTTCCAGAAATTGCAAGAGTCGTTTTTCACTATCACGTACTGCTTGAATTGCCTGATTATGCAACTGGGCGGTAACGGTATCCGAATGTTCCGTTGTCATCTCCAGCAGAATTTCCAAATCCGCATTTTCCTGCTTCAGAGCGGCAATTTCCTGACGCAGACTGGCATTTTCCCAAATAAGCTGCTCTATGGAGGGGTGTTCAGGTTGCATAAGTGTGATCGGTTTTTTCCGGACGAGCTATAGTTTTCATATCAATGCCTTCAGCCTTATTTCGGAAAAAATGTCATTTGTCATTTGTCATTTGTCATTCGTCATTTGTTGATTGTTCATGGTTCATTGTTGATTGGGGAATCTTCTCCCTCATCTCCCTCATCTCCCTCATCTCCCCCATCTCCCTCATCTCCCTCATCTCCCCCATCTCCCTC
>CAZNNK010001288.1:0-1830 GCA_964574085.1 uncultured Coleofasciculus sp. | reverse complement strand
TATAAGTAGGTGGGAAAAATGAAAGTTAATCTCCCTCATCTCCCCCAGTTTCCCAAGAAATTATCCTGATCGGCTGACACAGGCTAAGAAAATCGTAAATACTGACCCTATTTTAGTGGCAGCTTAATCCCTTATCAGCAGTCGATTACGACTCCTCTAAATCACTATGTTACTGACTCGTCAACAACTCAAAGCCAAAAAACGCAATGCCAAACGGCTGAGTCAACTCCTCCAAGATGCTAGAAGAGAACTTGAACACAACATCCTTACGTTAGAGGATACGGTTTTCGACCAAGGTATTTGGCAAATGTCCGATATTTTACCCTCCCAAAATACCCATTCCGTCATTGGCGAAATTCTGGCGATCGCGGATGCCTGGGAACGACTTAACCATTTTGAAATTGAGGAAAAGTTAGATCTTATCGAGGGTAAATTCTATCCAAACTAAACCATCTTATTTCATTTCTACAGATCCCCAACTTCTTGAAGAAGTTGGGGATCTTGCTAAGAGTTGCAGTAATCGTTTCCGTGAAAAGCGCTCCCGAAAATATTTTAGGGAGAATCCATCTCTATTTGTATAGATGAAGTCATCCGCATCAGCCTTTCTTGCTGACTCTCCGGTTCTGTAACCAATAACTCCATATTAGACAATGTAGACATCATGCCACTGAGGGGCATGATCTGATTGAACCCAATAGTCATTGTTCCGGCGCTTTGTATCCCAAAAGACTGAATCTGAAAATTCACACCAGGAGGTGTTCCAGGAAGATTCATGGGTATCAATTCTTGAGATTGCTGTTGCAGACTCATTTTCAACGTGACTTGATCCGGTTCAATCTCTTCTACCTCATATAAAACTTGAACCTGATCCAATGGCAATCCAGGTACAGGGATAGCGCTGGAGACTTGCCAAGTTGCTCCCACTCCTACCGCCGCTTCAGGAAACGGTGCTGCTGATAATTGCTCTAAGGAACTTAACATTTGCTGAAGCAATTGTTGCAGGTTGGGGTCAAGATCCTCCGGTAAGGATACATCCACATCCTTTGTGATTCCCTGCTGATTCATCACAAACTTAATCGTTACATCCTGAAGTTGTTGCAATTGCGATCGCAGAGTTTGAATTAGTTCCGGCGGTGCAGTTGTATCCGATACCACATCCACATCCGTATACGTCACTTGAATATGGGCATCCCCATTCGCCTCAACCTGAGTCACTTCTGACTCAATCGTCATCTGCATAGGTGGCATATTAACATTCGGCATCACCTGATTATCCACGGTTCCCGTCATATCCATATTCATCGTCAGAACAGTGGTTTGCTTACTGTTAGCCGCAGGTTTCAGCCGCAAAATCTGCCGAGGTTGAATGCCCGGATCAAGTAAGACTATTGATGATTTCGCTTCAGTCGCACTCTCGACCTCCTCAGGAATAGTTTCAATCAAAGGGGTTTGAGCATTGACAGAGGGAGAGGGCGGCGTTATTTCCGATCCGGTTGTCAGTAAAAGGGCAGCACTCAGGAGTAATGGTTTCTTCATCTCAATCAATGTTAATCAGGGGGCAGATGGAAACCCCTGTCATTTATGTATTGTAAAGTTTCAATAAGAATATAGTCAGATGTAGTCATGTTGTGTAATATATAAACATGAAACTATCAGACTATGCCAAAAAAGCAGGAATCAGTTATCGAACTGCCTGGAGGTGGTGGAAACAAGGAAATTTGCCAGGTCATCAATTGCCGTCTGGTACGATTATCATAACTTCTATCATAACTTCAGAGGCGATTGAGGACAAATTGAAACCCGACTTGATAGCTTGTATTTATGCAAGAG
>CAZNNK010001287.1:0-1831 GCA_964574085.1 uncultured Coleofasciculus sp. | reverse complement strand
CTGCCCTCTGCCTTGTCTCAACCGAAGCGTGTAAGTATTCCACCGGACATGATATCACGCCCCCTACGCCCATTAAACCGATCAAATCTCTTCGCGATGCCAAGCCAGTTGATTGAAGTGATTCCGTTTCAGCATACTTTGGCGTAAAATCGAAACATAAGTATACAGTTAGAATCAAAACGCAACAGGGGCGTCTGTCAACGATGGAAAGTAAAAGCACTCAAAGTCAGTCAGATATGAAAAAACCTGAAATGCAAATGAGACGGATTACCAGTTATCAGGCACTGTGGAGACCCCTGGAAAATAAAGGTCATTTTTGGTTTACTTATTTTGATGGTGACAGAGAACGCACAGCAGATTTAGACGCTGACAGTTTCCGAATCATGCTCGATATCTTAGATACAGAAAAGCCAATTTTCGGTGATCACTCCACCTCGGCTGTTGCCGTCCATTGGCCCGATAATGATATCCAGACTGGCGCATGGGCTTAATAATTGGGGGGTGCCGAGTAAGTCTTGTAAGTAGGTGGACACAATTAAAGGCGGGCGATGGAGATTAGGTAACAGGGAACAGGGAACAGGCAACAGTGAGGATTTGAGGCTTGTTCACATTTCTTAGTACAGCGTACAAAATTTATGTCCAGGTAGTTAGACCCGACATGAGATGAATTAGGGGGGATGAAACGAATTACCAGCTATCAAGCATTGTGGAAATCTCTGGAAAACAAAGGTCACTTTTGGTTTACTTATGCTGATGGTGAGCAAGAACGCACCGTTGATTTAGATGCCAAAAACTTCCAGATGATTCTGGAAATGCTGGGAACCCAGAAGCCAATTTTTGCTGATCGCACGACTTCAACGGTAGAACTACACGGGGCAGTTTCCCAGAAACGCCTAGCAGTTCTGCTGAAAGACGCGCCGTGAGGAGGGAGATGGGGGAGATGGGGAAGATGGGGGAGACGAGGAAGCAAAGGACAAAGGACAATCCTCACCCCTGATGACTGAGTGAGAGAACTCGATCTAACACAATTGTTAAGATATTTCACCAATGATGCCGTTCCCCGGAATAATGATATAAGGAGAATTTTATTGGAGAGGTTGTTATGGCTTACGTATGCGAGATAGGCACGGGCCAAAGAGTTTACCTCGATAATCAAGGAACACAGACCGTTGTCACCACCCTCAGTGGAAGTCCCGGACAGCAGCAACAAGCCAGTAACGGCTTTCAAACGGGAAACTGGACATCACCGCCGGAGATATACCGCACACCTAACGGTGTAGTGTTAAAGATTTCGACAGCGCAAGGTGACCATTTCATCCAAGTGCAAGGAAGCAGCATGAGTGTGATCAGTGGAACTCCCTCTATGGGTAGTTCCCAACAAATGCAAGTGCAACAAGTCGATAGCACACCCGCTTCATCCATGCCTTCAATGGAACCGATGCAGCCGATGGAACCAATGAAACCCATGGAACCGATGAAGCCGATGCAGATGGGAGACATGCAAATGAACATGAACCCCATGGAAATGCGGATGGGCAATATGGAGATGCGGATGGGATCACCGATGTCATCATCATCTTCAGCCCAAAGCAGCAAACGCTTTTGCCCTCAATGCGGCTCATCTCTAACACCGAGCGATCGCTTTTGTTCCAGTTGCGGACATCAGTTAAATTAACTCGGATCGAAGAAACTCGAACAAGGTACACCATCAATTGTCAAGTCATCGTGGTGTAGCATAGCTAATTCGGTGGATTAGATTCCGTTGGGTTTCCTTGCGTCAACCCAACCTAAAACTTCCATCCAGAAACCGTAGGGGCGCATAGCGTGCGCC
>CAZNNK010001286.1:0-1835 GCA_964574085.1 uncultured Coleofasciculus sp. | reverse complement strand
CTACTCCTATTAGACCGCGTAGTGGTTCAAGGAAGCAACCTCACCTTAACCGCTGTTGGTTTAGGGATGCTCATTTTTGGTCTGTTCCGTGTCGCTATGACGGGCTTGCGGCAATATTTATTAGACCATACCGCGAATAAGGTGAACTTAGCCCTAATTGTCGGCTTTATTCGCCATACGTTCCGCCTCCCCCTTTCCTTCTTTGAGTCTCGTTATGTGGGGGATATTATGTCACGGGTGCAAGAAAACCAGAAGATTCAGCGTTTTCTTACCGGAGAAGCCCTATCCATTTTACTTGACTTACTCACGGTGTTTGTGTATGTGGGGTTAATGTTTTGGTATAGCTGGAAAATGGCGTTATTGGCATTAGTGATTGTCCCGCCATTTATCCTACTTGCCCTAATTGCTACCCCATTCCTGCGCCGCATTTCCAGAGAAATATTTAACGCCTTTGCGGTGGAAAATAGTTATCTGATTGAATCCCTCACTGGGGTTCGCACCGTCAAATCCATGGCGGTAGAACAAACCGTGCGTTGGCGCTGGGAAGAACATCTACTGCAATCGGTGAAAAAGATGTTTTCTGGGCAGATTATTAGCAACCGCCTGCAAATTTTTAGCTCAACTTTAGAAACCGTGGTGACGACAGGATTACTCTGGTTTGGCGCTTGGTTAGTGATTCAAAACGAACTAACGATTGGACAATTAGTGGCATTTAATATGTTAATCGGCAACGTGATTACGCCCTTTGAACGATTAACCGTACTCTGGAATCAGTTACAGGAAGTGATTATTGCGGTTGAGCGGATTAATGATGTCATTGATACCGAACCGGAAGAAAATTTACAGGCGTCAGTGCGGCAAAGTTTACCAGAGTTAAAGGGAGAGATTCAGTTTGATCAGGTGACGTTCCGCTATCATCCTGAAAGCGATATTAATGTCCTAGAAAACTTGAGTTTTACCGTCAAACCCGGTCAAACCGTCGCCCTAGTTGGACGCAGTGGTTCCGGGAAAACCACGATATCCAAGTTAATTTTAGGACTGTATCCGGCGACGGATGGGAAGGTGTTAATTGATGGGCAAGATATCACCAGTTTATCCCTCCAATCCCTGCGCCAACAAATCGGCGTTGTAGACCAAGACACCTTCCTCTTTGGTAGCACCATCCGGGAAAATATTAGCATTGGTCATCCCTCAGCCACCCTGGACGAAATCATCACCGCCGCCCAACAAGCCGGGGCGGATGAGTTCATAAAAAAGCTACCCATGGGGTATGAAACCCAGATAGGGGAAGGGGGCGGAATGTTATCCGGAGGACAGAGACAACGACTCGCGATCGCGCGGGCGTTATTAGGTAATCCCGGCTTACTTATTTTAGATGAAGCCACGTCTCATTTAGATGCTGAATCGGAACGAATTATTCAGACTAACTTCAACACGATTCTCCAAGGACGAACCACGTTAATTATTGCCCACCGCCTGTCTACAGTTCGCAAAGCCGATTTAATTTTAGTGTTGGATAAAGGGGTTTTAGTCGAAAGTGGCACCCATCAGCAATTAATGGCAAAACGCGGTCATTATTATTACCTGAATCAGCAACAAATGGATCGGACAGAATAATTGTCATTCGTCAAAACACTGATTTCACGGATTTATTGGATAAATTTGAATGGGGAGGCAAGGGCTTATTAACACTGATTTCACGGAGAATTTGGTTCCTTACTTTTCAAAAGTTATTTGTTATTTGTCATTTATCAAACGCTTCAAAAGCACATCTCCACATTATGAACTCCAACCACACTCCCACCCCTCTGCGAACCTCTGCGCCAACCTGAGCT
>CAZNNK010001285.1:0-1837 GCA_964574085.1 uncultured Coleofasciculus sp. | reverse complement strand
AAGAGTTATTACAAGCCACTGAGCAGAAATTAGATAAAATAGTCAGCGCCACATCGCGGCAAAGATGTCCGTTAAGGGGTGAAGCATAAATTGGCTTAAAAGTTGGCGAAGTGATCAACAAGTATGGTGTGGCGAAACATTTCAAGATCCAGATAACTCCTGATAGGTTCTCTTACCAAAGAAATAGTGAAAGTATCAATGAAGAAGCCACATTAGATGGCTTATATGTGGTGAGAAGTTCCGTACCCGAAGAAACACTGAATGCCGAAGATACTGTAAAAGCCTATAAGAGTTTATCCAAAGTTGAGCAAGCCTTTCGCAGTTATAAAACCATTGACTTAAAAGTACGTCCTATCTATCATCGTAATAGCGATAGAGTCAAAGCCCATGTTTTCTTATGTATGTTGGCGTACTATGTAGAATGGCATATGCGTCGTTGTTTGGCGCCAATCTTATTTGATGAAGATGATTGGGATAATGCTCTTGAGTTACGTGAAGGAATTGTGAACCATTCGACGAAGAGCAATTCAGCTTCTTCCAAAGCCAAAAAGAAGCGGACAGCCGATAACTTACCCGTGCATAGCTTTCAAACCTTATTGGCTGATTTAGGCACGATTGTTAACAATCGAATTCAGTCTAATATCCCAGGTGTAAATTTCGACTTTGACAAAGTAACCGAACCGACTCCAGTACAGAAGAAGGCTTTAGATTTATTGGGTGTCAGCCTGATTTGTACCCAGTGAAGCCAAAAGCAAAATCGCCCTAAGCCTGGATATGCATACAGTGTAGCGATTTGTCAAAGGGGAACTTCAGTTTAAACCATACATAATGTCAAGAATTGTGAGATCCTTGTAGTGCGAGCATCTTGCTCGCTACTAATACCTAGCCAAAAATGCTAACGTTCCGTGTAATTCCGCTTAAGATATCAGCCCAGTCAGGATTTCATTCTGATTTCATAATTAACTGATACCTTTAAATAGATGCGATTCTTCAGTAATCTTATCCAGGCTGAATGTCTTATGTCTCTGGAACCCCCCCTACCCCATTCGGATATTGACGAGTCTCGTCCCAACACTCCAGACTCTCTATCTGAACATCCAGAACCTTTCGCTTCCGAACCAGACCAAGAACTGCGACA
The DNA here is from genome assembly GCA_964574085.1 of uncultured Coleofasciculus sp. Lineage (GTDB taxonomy): Bacteria > Cyanobacteriota > Cyanobacteriia > Cyanobacteriales > Coleofasciculaceae > Coleofasciculus. The sequence continues at coordinate 699 of CAZNNK010001285.1, read as the reverse complement.
GCCATCTAACCGCAAGAAATACGGACGGGTGTTATTAGGTCTAGGAGTCTTCGCTGTACTCAGCAGCAGTATCCTCCTGATCACCGATCAAATCAAACCGACTAGCTCGATGGCTGGGATGGAAGGTCATGATATGTCGGGAATGTCTCACGATGACATGATGCAGGTGAATGGGGCGTTTAACCCGATTCCGGTGACGGTAGAGGTGGTGCAGCCTGGAGAATTTGAGGCAAATGTATCCTACACTGGCTCGATTATGCCTTATCAGGAAGTGGTTGTTTATCCACGGGTTGCCGGACAATTAACCAATTATTCCGTTTATCCTGGCGATCGCGTCAAGGCGGGACAAGTGTTGGCTCAATTGGATGCAACGGAACGCTCGACAGAATTAGCCGAAGCCCAGGCGGAAGCCGATGCGATGGAAACCTCTTTGCGGGCGAGCCAAGTCCAGATTGAAGAACAGACTCAAGAAATTGCTCGCTTGCAAGCCGAACTGGATTATTTACAGCTACGACAAAATCGCTTTGCTACCCTCGTTGCAGAAGGTGCTATTGCCCAAGATGACTTGGATATTGTCGCCTCTGAAGTAAGCGCTAAACAGGCGGCGATTAGGAAAGCTAAAGCAGCACGAGCAAGGTTACTTGCTGAAGTGGATCAAAATCGCGCCAAGGTGGGTCAGGCGCGAGCGGAGGTGAGTAC
>CAZNNK010001284.1:0-1841 GCA_964574085.1 uncultured Coleofasciculus sp. | reverse complement strand
ATGGGGGAGATGGGGGAGATGGGGGAGATGGGGGAGATGGGGAAGATGGGGAAGACGCCAATTTTTCCTGTGTATCTTCCTTATCAACAGGGTTTCAAGACTTCCCGTGAAAAGCCAGAACGCGATAGATTACGTCTGAAACAAAAACAGTGACGTTTGTTACTAAATATTTTTTGAGGACTTTAGAAATTATGGCTTATTATTTATGACTTATGACTTATTACGTTTTTTGGGGGGTTCATGAATACTGGGTTAGTGATTAAACGGTTAATTTTAGCTGTGCTGACGGTGGCGGTACTATTACAAGTCAGCCTTTCTTTGGTTGAAAGCTGGGGTCAACCTCAAATACAAAGTCGTTTGGAACTTTACCAAACCAATTTATTACTCCATGCTACCGAAGGTCAGCGTTTAGCAACAGAAGGAGATGAGGATTTAGCGACGGCACGGAATGCCTTACTGGGTGATAATCCGTTGGAAAATGCCCAAGAGCAATATGAACAAGTACTGGAAACAGCGCAGACGACTCAATCGAAAATTATTGCCAAACTGGAACAACTGTCCTCAAACCCGGATGTGACAACATCTATCGGTGAGGAACTCACTAAACCGCAAATGCAAATCGCTCCCATTGATGAGGCTCCGATGACCTCTCAGCAGCGAAAGCAGTTGCAAAAGTCATTATCTCAGACAGAACAGCTCATTGATGAACTAAATGTGCGCTTGGGACTGCTGCAAGCTCAACAGGGTAGAACAGAGATGGCGATTCAGACGTGGAATGAGTTGATTAAGCAAGAAACCCTGAAAAGTACCGCTTCAGCAACGACGCCATCCGCCCAAGCTGCCGCCGTATTAGTGGGTCTTTGGAGTGATCCGCCTCGGATTTTACCAGATGCAGAGTCAAAAATTCAACAAAATTTAGAGAGTTGGTTCCAATATCGAGCATTGTTTCAGCTTTATCAATTGCAACAGCGTCAAGATGCTTTATTATCCCTAAAATTTCAAGAAAAAGAGAAAGCTAAACAAGCCCTAGTTAAATTAACTCTAATTAGTGCTATTCCCGGAATTGGCGGTCTGATCGGGGTGGGACTCTTGCTATTTTTACTGGGTCAGTGGTTATTTCAGGGAGAGCGATCGCTCCTCGCCACTAACAGCACTATCCCGTGGGAAACGCCTTGGGATGGAGAAATGATTTGGCAAGTTTTGATTCTGGGCTTTTTCTTTATCGGTCAAATCCTCCTACCTCTGTTTATCCTGCCCCTGATAGTCGGCTTGTTCAATCTGAATCCGGCTAGTTTTACGGTAAGAATGCAGGCGTTCTACGTTTTAATGACTTACATTTTGTTAGCCGCCGGAGGATTGGGAATCCTCTACCTTTCGATCAAGGATTTTTTACCCTTGCCCGAGGATTGGTTTAGGATTAAATTCCGCAAAAATGGGATTATTTTTGGCTTAGGGGGCTATCTCGTGGCACTACCCCTGGTGATTTTAGTCTCACTCCTGAACCAGAAATTATGGCAGGGACAAGGGGGGAGTAATCCAATTCTGTCTCTGGTGCTAGAAGGACAGGATATAGTCGCGATTGTGATATTTTTTAGCACGGCTTGCATTGCGGCACCCCTGTTTGAAGAATTTATGTTCCGAGGATTTTTATTACCGTCGTTAACCCGCTATATGCCTGTTTGGGGTGCCATTGTCACCAGTAGTCTCGTCTTTGCGATCGCGCACCTGAGTTTGTCAGAAGTCCTCCCCTTAGCCACGTTAGGCATTGTGTTGGGAGTCGTGTACACGCGATCGCGCAATCTGGTAGCGCCCATGATTGTTCACAGTCTTTGGAATACCGG
>CAZNNK010001283.1:1139-1846 GCA_964574085.1 uncultured Coleofasciculus sp. | reverse complement strand
CCATCGGCGGAAAAGGGAATAGAGTTTGACGCCAAACAGGTTAATTATGCTCAAGTTGTGGCATCGCGATCGCTCTGGGTGGCGATAGCCTTACATATTCTATCTGCGATTGGGCTTTATACGTTAGCGGCGATGGGGATTAGTGCGGTAGGGTATGTGAGTTCGGGTGCAGCATTGTTGTTAACCGCCTTACGCCCAGCCATTCGACTCTATGAATATTTAGCCGCCCGTTTAGCGATGATTCGCCGGGAGTTTAAGTATCCCCGTGAGGATGTGTACCAATTGCGCGATCGCGTCTCAAATTTAGAACAGGATATCAGACAGATCCAACCCCAACTCGATCCCGAAAATGAGCAATCCTGGGTGGCGATGCAGAATCGTAACTGGGAAGAAAGCCGCAAGGATATCGCCCGACTCCGCGCTTCTTTTGATCAACTCGAAGCCCAAAATGAAGCTGAACACAGGCGTTTAGCCCGGGAAGCCCAACAAGCGATCGCGCAATTAACCACAGATAGTCAATTCCTGGATCACGTTCGCGAAATTATCCGCTTTTTCAAGACAGCATAATTTGTCATTCGTTCAAATCGAAACAAAAAGAGGGCGGGTTTTGTTGATCAGTTGTGGGTAAACCCCTTCAGTAAATGGCTAAACCCGCCCCTACAATTAACCGTCTCTAACCATCCAAATTAGAAATCCCAGAATCTGAT
>CAZNNK010001283.1:0-1039 GCA_964574085.1 uncultured Coleofasciculus sp. | reverse complement strand
CAACTGGGGGTAACGGATAATCAGTTAGCGCAATTGTTACCGTTTGTCCCTCCAGAAACAAAAAGAGGGCGGGTTTTGTTGATCAGTTGTGGGTACACCCGTCAATTAAACGGCTAAACCCGCCCCTACAATTAACCGTCTCTAACCATCCAAATTAGAAATCCGAGAATCTGATCAACTGGGGGTAACGGATAATCAGTTAGCGCAATTGTTACCGTTTGTCCCTCCAGCTTCAGAAACCGCCACTGTGTACCACTGGTTACACAGCCATACACCGTCGTAATCGAACGTTCCGCCGCCGCATTAAATCGCTGCGCCGCCACCATTTCCGCCACACATTGACCTAATCCCGTGCGAATATCTGCCTTCTTTGCTTCCGTTAATAGAACCACTGGGGCTTGAATAAATAGTTGCTCAACCGAACGAGACAAAATAAAATCACAGATCCCATTTAAACCGACCGAGGGATCGACATCAAATTCTTCTCCTGAAAACAAGCTCACTTGAGAAGATAAAAGGCGTTTGACTTCCCAGAGAATTGGGTAAATAATACCCTCAGACCGCGCCTTTTCACTCCCTGTGGCGGTTAAAGGTAGACTCGTTTCTAGGAATTCCGTTAATATGGGTGACGGTGTAACCGGAGCAACTTCTGGCAGAAATTGCGGAACCTCAACTAAGACGAGATTAAAGTCTGCTACGGTTTGAGCAAGGGTAAACTGGCTGTAGGACATAGGTTATCCATTTGTAATATAACGTTTTCATTTGGGTCGTGAACACAGGAACCTGGGAAAAAGGCAATGGGCAATGGGCAATGGGCAATAGGTGTGTAGTGCTATAACTTGTCCCAGTCCGTTTTAACGGACTTTAGCTATAAGCCTTGAAATCAATTTCAAGGCAGTGGAACTTATTTCTACTCTTCATTCAAATCTAGAGGAATCTCAATCACAAATTCTGTCCCTTTTCCCCGTTGACTATTCATCAGTAACTGACCTTTATGCTTTTCGACAATAATCTGATAACTAATCGCCAACCCTAAACC
>CAZNNK010001282.1:0-1851 GCA_964574085.1 uncultured Coleofasciculus sp. | reverse complement strand
TCAAACCCTTACCCTGTAAGCCATCGACACACCTCAACGAAAAATATAGGGTTTCGGCGATTTGCTGAGGTGTGTCGATGAACACCTGACTAATCCCCCTCAAAACCCCCTCAAACCTAGATAACATAATACTTTGGCGGCGGTTGGGGCGCTTCCCCCTTTTATCATCAGGACTATCATATACGACAACCACCAGCATTTACATCGCTCTTAAAAAAGCTTCATAGGGAACCCCAGACAACAAACTCTGTTTATACCGTCTCACCTGTAATTGAATTGCCTGACGATAAGTGACTTTTGACTGCAAATCAGGATGAGAAACCTCTTCATTCATCCGGGTTTCAAATTGTTTGAGAAAGACCCGCCTTGCTGATTGATTCAAATAAACCCCTCCCGTACTAGGAACCGTGTCAAAATCTTGGGGTTTGAAAACTGAATTATTAATAATTTTCACAACCAAGCTATCGACAACAACTGACCTCATCTCCTCCATCAAATCAAACGCCAAATAGGGTTTCTGCCGTTCCCCATAATGAAAATTCCCCCAATAAGGAGAAAGCCCTTCCGCAATAATAAACCCCAAAACATTATTAAACAAAAGCGTATACCCAAAACTCAACAACGAATTCACCGGGTCAGTCGGCGGTTGGCGATTCCGCAAGGAAAACTCAAACCTAGAATTCGTAATCAACTGACCCAACGCCGGAAAATACCTCGCCGCCCCTATCCCCTCATAACCCCGCAACCTATCCAAACTTTCACTAAACTCCAACGCCTCAATATCTTGATTAATCCCGATAATCGCCCGTTCCACATCCGGGAGTTTGCGCTTCCGATTAAATCGCAACAAAAGCTGCTTAGAATTCATCAACTTACCATAAACAATTGCCTGAGACACCTGAAACTGAAACGCCGCATCACCCCACCGTCTCACTTGAACCAACTCCTGGTCTAAATCCCGAAATTCAGAACTCCATAAATGACCGTGATAGCGACCACTTTGACTCAGAAACACCACCGCTATTTGTTCTCGCAAACAAACTTGCATCACTGGCGTTGATAATTGAATATTCCCAAACACCAGAATTTGCTGCACTTCTCGAATCGGTACTTCCAGTTTCGGCTTCTCAGATACATAAATAATAAACCGTTGGTACTCCTTATAAATTGTCGTGCCTTGTTCTATCAGATAAATTGCCGCCATTTCTCGATGCCAACTATTTTTTTGAACAACAGAGTTATCCACTTCTCTTGGCTGAGACAATTCTGTCTCTACCTCTGCCAGAAACGGTTGATGTAATGTGCCAATCTCGCTCCCATTCCTATCATTCAAAACCTCTCTCCTGGTAGTGTAGAGGTGGGAAGAAAGGTTTTTCACATTCCCTAAAACGTTAGTGTCTTGCCGAATAGGGGTTGGGGCAGAGGTCAAAGCCTTAGGATTTTCTTCTTTTTTTTTACGGTTATACTTTCCGTTTCTTTTCTCAACCATTACCCCCTTAATCTTCCTTAAAGCTGACCTCAAACTCACCTCATTCGCATCAACCGGGAAAATTGCATTATCTAAAAACCCATGCCCCAAAAACCGAAACCCGCGCTCAAAATTCGTAACTTGAGTTTTCTCAGGATGCAGCCTCAATCCCATTGTTTCCAACAGATTGATGACTTCTAACTTCGCCTCTAAAATCCGCTCTTGAGTCGGAGCCAACACCAGAAAATCATCAGCATATCGCACCAGTTCTAAATCCGTTACTGTCACCCATTCATCAAACTCATGCAAATAAATATTCGCCAATAGCGGAGAAATCACCGCCCCTTGGGGAATCCCTTTTTGAGACACCATCACCCCAGCTT
>CAZNNK010001281.1:0-1855 GCA_964574085.1 uncultured Coleofasciculus sp. | reverse complement strand
CCCCAGTATGTCCCGTGATATGAACTATGATCAGTTGGAGTTTGTCGGGGATGCTGTGGTGCGAATGGCTGCCTCAGAGTTATTATTTGAAACCTATCCCAATGCTTCAGTCGGTGATTTTGCGGCAATTCGTTCCGTATTAGTGAGCGATCGCGTCTTGGCTCAATTGGCTCAAGAGTATGGACTGGAGCGATGCTTGCTCCTGGCTCCCAGCGCGGCAGCTGATCCTAGGGGTGAGATGTCACGGCTGGCTGACGCCTTTGAAGCGATCGTTGGCGCACTCTATCTGAGTACCCATACCTTAGAATTAATTCGCCCTTGGCTTGATCCTCATTTTCAGCGATTGACTGAAGACATTCTTAAAGATCCTGCTCGCCAAAACTATAAAGATGCTCTACAAGAATGGACTCAAGCTCACTATAAATCTTTACCCGAATATCGCCTTACCGAAACCAATACCATTGAGGGAGACGAGAATCGTTTTACTGCCCAAGTTTGGTTTCAAGGTCAGCAATTGGGTGAAGGACAAGGACGCTCTAAAAAAGCGGCAGAACAAGCCGCCGCTAAAGCAGCTTTTGCTAAAGTGATTGGTGATTAGTGATTGGTCAACTAATCTGTTGGGTCGGTAATTCATAATTTAGAGGGGGCGGGTTTAGTGACATCAGGGTGAAAAAAAACGATAATAGTGAAACCCGCCCCTACAGATTCAAAAATTCTATGAAGACTAAAATTGCCGTATTGGGAGCAGGACGCTGGGGTACGCATTTGGTGCGGAATTTCGCGTCACATCCAGATGCCCAACTGGTAGCGGTTGTTGATGCCTCTAGGGAACGCTTAACTCAGCTTAAAGAACGGTTGAAACTGAATGATAATGTGGTTCTAACAGATAATTGGCAATCGATACGTTCTCAGATTGAGTGCGATGCGGTGGTGATCGCGACGCCGGCGGTCACTCATTATGCCTTGATTCAAGATGCCCTACAGCAAGGGTTCCATGTGCTAGCCGAAAAACCCCTAACACTCGATGCGGCGGAATGTCAACAGTTGTCTGATTTAGCCCGTCAGCAGCAGCGCCAATTGATGGTAGATCACACCTATTTATTTCATCCGGCTGTTGAGCAGGGTAAAGCGGTGGTGCAATCGGGGTGTTTAGGAGACTTACGCTATGGCTACGCGGCTCGGACGAATCTAGGACCCGTGCGTCAGGATGTCGATGCGCTGTGGGACTTAGCCATTCATGATATCGCGATCTTCAATACCTGGTTAGGCGAACAACCGGTGCAAGTTCAAGCCACGGGACGAGTGTGGTTACAACGGCAAAAGGGATCTGTAGAGGCGGGTTTAACGGATAATGTCACTCCACCCGCCTTTCTTAAGGAACATGATTTAGCCGATTTTGTTTACGTTATTTTGACGTACCCCACGGGTTTTCAGGCATATATTCACTTATGTTGGCTCAACCCCGATAAACAACGGCGTCTGGGGGTAGTGGGGAGTCAAGGAACATTGATTTTTGATGAGATGCAAAATGATGCGCCCCTGACGCTTCAGCATGGGTATTTCGAGCAAAGTGGAGACGTGTTTACGCCTGCGGGTTTGCGGCGTGAAGTCATCGAAATCGAGCGTCGTGAACCCTTGGCGCAAGTGTGCGATCGCTTTTTGCAGAGCATCCGCGATAATCAACCTGTATCAGTCTCTTCCGGCTGGGTAGCGGCTCAACTGGTCAACATCCTCAGTTGTCTATCCCAGTCTCTCCAACAAGGAGGAACGCCGATTAAGGTTCCTCAGTTAGCGGAATGACAGACAACTTAAAAAATTGGGTAGGGTGTGGGGTGTCGGGAAAATTTTTCGACCT
>CAZNNK010001280.1:0-1859 GCA_964574085.1 uncultured Coleofasciculus sp. | reverse complement strand
AAACCTTGACCAGTCAATCTTTTCCCTTGGAGCCTTCTGCCCTGGAACCCTCTGCCTTTTGCTATAGCTTAAGTCGGTTTTAACCGACTAATGGCTTCCCCCATGGAAAAAAAGGCAAAGCATCCATAACATAAGAATAAAGTTTTGCGCTAGCGTGAGAAGAGAAACATCTATTGGTTCTGTTCCCTGTGCTGCTAGATAAACGTCCTATTCTATTTACGGGTTTCGTGGCTTGCTTAGTGGGTGTATTAAGCGCCTGCGCCAACAGTCCTACAGGTCAATCCCTGGAACGTTCCTTAGCCGTAGATCCCAAACTGGAGGATAATGCCTCAGTTTTGGGCAGTCAGACGAATAAACAAACATCTTCGGCGCAATTACCAGAGGATTTCCCTACCGTAATTCCCCGCTATCCCGATGCTCAATTACAGAACGTTGAACCCTTAACTCGTTCAGATGCCCAAGGTCAACGTACCATCTGGTCATCTACTGACCCTAGTAATGATATTCAAGCATTTTACCGCAGGAGATTTGAATCAGGCAGTTGGCAGGTTATTTCTGCACCGAATCAGGACGGGATGAATTCCTTTATTGTGCGTCGGAATGATTTAAAAGTTAGGGTTTCTATTCCTACAGATACTGCCATTAACGATACGGAAGAAACGCCAACTGAGACAGAAACTGATCCAAATATTACAGAATTTGAGATTCAGTACCTCCGCAGTAGTACCGAGACAGCAGCAGCACCATCAGAGACTTCCGAGACTTCCGACTCTTCAGAGACAGCAACAGAGAATACTGAATCCGTCGATTCAGCATCTGGCAAAGAGCAAAACTTCACGGATTTCGATAACGTTCCGCCCGGATTGCGTCAGTATGTGGAAGACTTAGCTGCCTTAGGTGTTCTCACGTCTGACTCTTCTAGCGCTAACAATAAATCAGAGGAGAATGGTACACAATTTGCCGCTAACAAAATCATCACCCGCCGTCAATATGCCCGTTGGCTGATTGAAACTAATAATCGGATTTATCAGAATCGTCCAGGAGAACAAATCCGTTTAGCCTCAGAAACCACTCAACCCGCATTCCAGGATGTACCAGCGAGTGACCCAGATTTTGGTGTCATTCAGGGATTAGCTGAAGCGGGGTTAATTCCTAGTCCTTTGAGTGGTAATTCTACCGAGGTTCTTTTCCGCCCCGATGCACCCCTAACCCGGGAAAGTCTAGTTTTATGGAAAGTTCCCCTAGACACTCGTCAGGCGTTACCGTCAGCGTCTCTAGATGCGGTACAGCAAACCTGGGGATTCCAAGATGCGGGCAAGATTGATCCGAAAGCAATGCGGGCAGTTTTGGCAGATTTTCAAAATGGGGAACAATCAATTATCCGTCGCGTTTTTGGGTATACTACTCTCTTTCAACCGCAAAAGCCAGTCACACAAGCGGAAGCTGCCGCCGCCCTGTGGTATTTTGGGTCTCAGGGTGAGGGAATATCAGCTAGTGAGGTTCTCCAGCAATCGAACTAGAAAGAATGGGTCAGGGGGTTCAGGGGTGGGTTTCACAATTATCGTTTCGGTTTACCCAGATTCAACTAAACTCGCCCGAACCGAGTAGTATGTAGGGGCGGGTTTTACTACTATCCTTTTTGACCTCACCCAAATGCAACTAAACCCGCCCCTGTTTCAATGGCAATGACACCAATAACGTCTCTAAGCTGTTCGGCATTTAAGCCTTAATGTCAAGAATGGCTCCCATCCTTGTAGTGCGAGCATCTTGCTCGCTGCTAATACCCAATTTAAATGCATTACAGCTTATAAGTAGGTGGACACAATTAAAGTTAACGGTTGAGATTAGGCAACAGGCAA
>CAZNNK010001279.1:0-1868 GCA_964574085.1 uncultured Coleofasciculus sp. | reverse complement strand
TTCAATGTCCCTCTCCCGTTGGGGTAGAAGGGGAGCAAGAAGATTCTGCTTCAATGTCCCTCTCCCTGATGGGGAGTGGGATTTTGGGTGTGGGAAATCAGAAGGCAATGTCTTCGTACAGGTTAGTCAACTCAGCTTCAAACTCAAGGCTAGTCAGGTGAAAAGTATTGTGACTGGGGGCATAGAATTGAAATAACCACAGCCCCTCCTCGGTACGACGGTAACAATCTACTCTTTGCTGTCTGGTACTAATCAAGACATATTCTTGCAGACTGTCGAGGGTTTGATAGTCGATGAATTTATCCCCTCGGTCAAAGGCTTCGGTGGAGTCAGAGAGAACTTCAATGATTAGTTTGGGATAACGCTTATAGGTAGTAGTTTCTGCGTCGCGGGGGTCACAAGTCACCATCAAATCGGGATAATAGTAACAGTTACAGTCTTCGAGTCTGGCTTTGACATCGGCAAAATAGACGCGACAGTCTGACCCCCGCAAATGGCTACGAATCAGCGTAACAAGGTTTCCAGCAATCGTATTATGGCTGTCGGTTGTCCCTGCCATAGCGTAGGCTTCCCCGTTGCGATATTCGTGCTTGGTGTCGCTAGTGGCTTCGAGTTGGAGGTACTCGTCAGGAGAGAGGCGATAATGGTCTGGGGTGGCAATCATGGATGAGGAAGGGGTGAATTGGGTAGTCCTGTTTTTAATTTAGTTCAAAAAGCGCAATGCATTCAGCAGGCTACGCCTACGCGCCTCCAACAGCAAGTCAAGCCCAATCTCAATCGGGGCAAATGATAAAATTAAACCAGTTTCTTCGCGTTAAACTAGCCAATGCTGACCCTAGACCAACTCATTGCCGAAGCCACTGCCCTCCCTGATGCTGACAAAGCAATCCTGATTGATAAACTGACAGCAAGCATGGACGAACAACGCACGGCTTCAAAAACCGCAACTATTCCCCTCGGTACTCTCACCCAACTCCGAGGTATTGCTAAACGTTCTAGCCAAACCCCCAGCGATAAAGAACTGCAAGCAGAGTACACCGATTATTTAGTTCAAAAATATCAGTAACCTTTCTCGTGAAAATTCTCATTGATACCAATGTTGTCATCGATCTAATTTTGGAACGAGAACCCTTTGTGGAAGAGGCAGTGAGACTTTTCCAAAAGATTGAACAAGGTAATTTAGAGGGCTACATTGCCGCTACTACCATCACCAATATTTTCTACATCATCCGCAAAATAGAAGGTTGTGCAGTTGCCCTCGAAGCAATCAAGCAACTTTTAAGCGGTCTAAGACTCTGTTCTGTTGACCGTCAGACTATCGAAACAGCCCTTAGCTTTGACCTCATTGACTTTGAAGATGGCATTCAACTCGCCTGCGCGACTTTATCTCAACTTGACGGCATTGTAACCCGCGATCGCCAAGATTTTCTCAACAGTCCCCTCCCTGTTTATTCCCCTACAGAACTGTTAAACCAACTCCAGTAGAAAACCGATGAACAACGCGATGCCTACGGCAGACAATGCTCTCGTCCTAAGCTAAAACGCATTTAAATTGGGAATGGGTAGCGAGCAAGATGCTCGCACTACTATTACACTATACGAACCCAACCCCAAAAAATGGAATAACAACTTTACGCAAAGGAGACTAAATAGCCATGACGACTAACTCACAAGCAGCTTATGTTGAGAAACAAGTAACCTATACCTTAAATCTGAATGGTCAAATTATTTTGATCGAAAACGTCCCTGCCCGTGTTAATGAAGAAACAGGGGAACAGTTTTTCTCCCCCTCAACCGTAGAACGTTTACAACAGACCCTTTTTGATCACCCAGAAGCCGACCATTTTATCCGCGTTCCGGTGTACAAC
>CAZNNK010001278.1:0-1870 GCA_964574085.1 uncultured Coleofasciculus sp. | reverse complement strand
ATCGCGCTCAAACTCCCGAAGCCATAACAGACCGTTATCGCACAGTAACGCTCGAACAAGTTCATGCCACTATTTTATACTACTTGCACAACCAAGAAACCGTGAGCGCTTATCTAGCCGATTGGTTAGCATGGAGTCATCATAAGCGAGAACAACAGCGTAAAAATCCGCCATCCTTTATTGACAAGCTACGGCAATTGCAGGCAAAAAAACAAGTAGTATCTCAACCGGAAACCTCAACCGTAGAGGTTACTGGATGACGATTAAATATCTCCTGGATGAACATATCCCCTTGGTGTATCGCACACAGATCTTGCAACGTTATCCTCAATGACAAGTATGGGTGATTGGCGACCCCAATGCACCCCCCAAAGGCACTCCCGATTCAGAAATTCTCTGCTGGTGTGAAGAAAATAGATTTATTCTCATTACGAATAACCGGAAAACAATGCCCGTTCATTTAGCCGAACACCTGGCAGCAAGTCGTCATATACCGGGGATATTCATTCTCAATGATGATATGACTATGGGACAAATTATGGAGGAGTTGATGATTGTGGCTGAGGCAGCTTTGGAAGATGAATACCAAGACTGCATTAGCTTTATGCCGCTACTTTAAAAGGTGCGATCGCCCTTAGATTAATTACTACTCTTCCTCAAGTTCATTGGTAGGAAGCATCAGTAACGGAGTTAGCAGTGTCACAATCTCCCGACTTACCTGTGGAACTGATCACATCAGCTAAAGCTTACCACTGGACTCCCGAAGAACTACACATCAACTATCCCCACGTCTCCCTGAGTAAAATCTATTCAGCCTTAGCCTATTGCTCTATTTCATGGATAATCAATTCTTTGATACTCATTCGTCAGTATATCCTGGTATTTTTACATATCTTTAGAAATCTCACTATAAGCAGTTTTTTGTTATAGTCTTTATCGGACACTCTGGAACAAATGATGTATCCTAACCGCTATAGCGTGAAGAATCTCGTCCGATGCTTCGCTTCCGCTCCGTCTAGTTCCAGATTCGATATCACCTAGGAAGAAGCGCGAGTGGCTTGAACCAGCAATTTGGTCAGTTGAGTGAGTTGTCGTTTATCAAAGGCTTTGACGATCGCTTTAGCCGCTGCTTTGGGTTCTACAGTGATCGTAATCTCTTTACCATCGCCTTGGCTGGGGGTCGCTTTTGCCAACTTCTGTAACGCTGGACTTGCCTTGACAGCATTCTCGTTTCCTTGTTGAACTTGATCGCTAGCTTGTTTGAGTTCTTTAATAATCACAGGCGCTAGCGTGTGGAACGAATTTTGGGAATTCGCGATCGCATCAGAGGCATTTTTGACCAAGACTTGCCAGGGTTCAACCGTTTGGGCGAGTTTGGCTAACTTATGGCAATGTTCCTGTAGTTTTTGACGATGGGCGGCTGTTTCGGATTGTTTGAACAGTTGCAACATTTGCTTGAGGATACCTGTCACCTGAGCCGAAAAATTCTCAGGAACTTGACCCGCTGCTTTGCCTCCCGCCTTTTCCGCCTTAGCTGGGGCGGCGGTTGCTGATTCACCACCAATCAACCGTTCCAAGTACATCTGCAATTCCTTGAACGTCGGTTCGGCAGCTTGCACCATTTTATCGGCTTCCTCATCCCGGATACCATAGGGTCCTTGGAGTTGTTCGATCAGGTCTTTGAGCGTGTCGTAGCCTTGCAAGAATAAACTCTCGACATGGCGATCCAGCTTAACTGGATTTTCTTTAAGAATCTTCAAACAATCCTCTAAGCGGTGGGCAATTTTTTGCAGACTGCTAAAGCCCAGCATCGCCGCCCCCCCTTTAACCGAATGAGCCGCCCGAAACATCTCATTGACCATCTCTGGGT
>CAZNNK010001277.1:0-1870 GCA_964574085.1 uncultured Coleofasciculus sp. | reverse complement strand
CCCCCAAACCCTCTGCTTTCCTCTCCCTGATCACCCAGAAGAACCCTTCCCCCAAACCCCTCTGCGAACCTCTGCGCTTTCCTCTGCGCCCCTCTGCGTTTCCCTGACAAACCCCCCGCAAGTAACCCCAATCAATCAACCGATCGCACATCCACCTGCTCCCCAGTGGTCAATCCCTATTCATAACCACTATGATTTAGCCTCAAGGAACCCCAAGACTCGGTTAAATCAGATACAGCACCGAGAGAAATTCTATGGTAAGCGTTCACTGCCAACAATAAACAGCTTGAGAAGACAGTACCCTTGACCTATACACCAGGCAGTACAGAACAACCCCACTTGAAAAATTCTAACCTGAACTGCCAAAATGCCAGCAAACGCTTAGAGAGGAGACAACTAGAATGCTAGAAGCCTATCGCCAACACGTTGCAGAACGCGCCGAACTCGGCATTCCCCCCCTACCCCTAGACGCCAAGCAAACCACTGAACTGTGTGAACTGCTGAAAAACCCGCCACCGGGGGAAAAAGAAACCCTCATGCACCTGATTCGCGATCGCGTTCCTCCCGGTGTTGACGAAGCCGCCTATATCAAAGCAGGCTTCCTCACCGCCATTGCCAAAGGCGAAATCACCAGTCCCCTAATCAGTCACCAAGGTGCCGTAGACCTATTAGGCACAATGGTAGGCGGTTACAACGTCCAATCCTTAGTCGATTTACTCAAATCCCCAGACAACCCCTTAGGGTATGAAGCCGCCGTTGAACTGAGTAAAATCACCTTGGTGTATGACGCCTTCAACGATGTCCTCGCCCTCTCAGAGGTCAATCCCTACGCCAAACAGGTAGTAGATGCTTGGGCAAATGGGGCATGGTTTATCCGCCGTCCCAAACTTCCCAAAGCCATCAACGTCACCGTCTTCAAAGTTCCCGGAGAAACCAACACCGATGATCTTTCTCCCGCCACCCACGCCACCACCCGCCCGGATATCCCCCTCCACGCCTTAGCCATGCTGGAATCCCGGATGCCGGATGCCTTAGAAACCATTGCCAAGCTCAAAGAAAAAGGCTATCCTGTGGCTTACGTTGGCGATGTTGTCGGTACAGGTTCCTCCCGTAAATCCGCGATTAACTCCGTACTTTGGCATATTGGCGAAGATATTCCCTGCGTTCCCAACAAACGCGCAGGCGGCTATATTTTAGGGAGTGCGATCGCGCCGATCTTCTTTAACACCGCCGAAGACTCCGGTGCATTACCCATCGAGTGCGATGTCACTAAGATGGAAACCGGAATGGTGATTACCATCCATCCTTATCAAGGCGAAATCACCAACGAAGCCGGAGAGGTCATTTCCACCTTTAAACTCAAACCCGAAACCATCCTGGATGAAGTCCGCGCAGGTGGGCGTATTCCTCTATTAATCGGGCGGAGTCTCACCGATAAAACCCGTGAAGCCCTCGGATTAGCCCCCAGTACCCTCTTCACTCGTCCCACCATGCCAGAGGATAGCGATAAAGGCTTTACCTTGGCACAGAAAATGGTAGGCAAAGCCTGCGGCTTACCCGGAGTGCGTCCCGGAACCTCCTGTGAACCCTTAATGACCACCGTTGGTTCCCAAGATACCACCGGTCCCATGACACGAGACGAACTCAAAGAACTCGCCTGTCTGGGATTCAGCGCTGATTTAGTCATGCAGAGTTTCTGCCATACCGCCGCCTATCCCAAACCCGTGGATATTACCACCCACAAAGAACTCCCCAACTTCTTCTCCACTCGCGGCGGTGTCGCTTTGCGTCCAGGGGATGGAATTATCCACTCCTGGTTAAACCGGATGTTATTACCGGATACGGTAGGAACAGGTGGCGACTCCCACAC
>CAZNNK010001276.1:0-1870 GCA_964574085.1 uncultured Coleofasciculus sp. | reverse complement strand
ATCTTCTTCATCCCAATACTCATCTAAGGCATTGGGTAAGCCAAGTTCACGCGAGAGATTAATACAAAACCACCGCAAGAATTTATCTAGATGAGTGAAATGACTCTTACTATCGGCTAGCTTAAAGCTTAAACTCGCGGTGCGGTAGCCTTGAGTAGCTAATTCAGCTAATACCCGATTTACGAGTAAGGTTTTTCCCATTAAACTGGGGGCTTTAATCCGCACTAATGCTCCCGGTTGTAAGAGGGTTTGATAACAGGTGGTTTCCAGGGGAGAGCGTTCTACATAATAGTCAGGGGCGAATGATTTGGGTTGTTTTTGCTGAGAAAGACAATGGGTTGAAGATTGCCAACTTGAATTCAAAGAAGCATCAGAAAAGTGCTGCTGTTTCCAATGTCGTTCCAATACTTGCTTAAAATTATTTTTTTTCACTTTCTCTCCTAACGCTTTAGTTAAGAGTCTCCACAGCTTCGGGGCGACATCTTGACTAATATAGCTAGTAGCGTATTGATGTTTGGCGGCAATTTCATCATAGTCCTGACGTTGCCATGCTCCTTTGAGGACAATGACTTCTACATCAGTCAAGCCACGGTGAGCGCTGCGGGATACAGCTTGATTCGCCAT
This sequence comes from uncultured Coleofasciculus sp., assembly GCA_964574085.1. GTDB lineage: Bacteria > Cyanobacteriota > Cyanobacteriia > Cyanobacteriales > Coleofasciculaceae > Coleofasciculus. The sequence goes on along the minus strand of CAZNNK010001276.1, from coordinate 1,246 downwards.
TTGGATAGCGTTATCGATATCGAATGTCATTGGTATGGATGCTCAAACTAACCTACTTATCTTATCGTAGTAAAAACAAATACACCCTGAGATGAAGTGAGATTTTTATGAAATTACACAAGCCAATAAACCTGAATTTTCCTGAATTATACCGATGGATTTGAACTGTGAGTTTGTTGGGTCAGAGTTGCTGTGTAATCACAATCTAATGTCTCTGTTTGGCGGCGTGTAGAGAGGTTATAGGCAACATCTCTACATTGCTCACGCTCTGGTTGGGAATACCTTTTAGGAGACTCTGCCTGCCATAATAGAGTTATAGACGACTTCTAGGTTAACCATAGCAAACTGACTGGGTTTGTTACATATCGATATAATTATGCCTTCAGCACTTGCAGAGGCTAAAAGGTTAAATTCGATACAATTCTGGATGAAGCCAAATTATGAGAATGGCTCAATCCGTTCCAGATCAAGGTGTCTAGGAATGGGGTGACGCGATCGCGATCGTCCTTTTCTTTAGTCAACTTCGGATGTCACTGAGTTATAAAATGTAATATCTTCCCAGACACAAGTGCGATAGAATGATTCCTAAATATTTAGTACAATAAACCTCAACTTTCCTGAACACCCTGAATTTTCCTGAATTTTCAAGTCCTGAATTTTCCTCAACTCTTTGGGGAAATAGTCATTCATACTGAAAACCGAAACGGGGAGGCAAAGCGGACAGATTCACTCGGCAACCCCTTCCTAAAATACTAAAGAAGGAGAATTGGTACACAGATGAGAACTACCTTTTTGGATACATACTCCATGTTCTATCCGACGGATTCAGGATTGTTTTTAAGGACTTTTAGTGGCTATTATATTTGCCCCCCATGTCGACGTCCTCCTTGTCCTCCTTGTCGTTTTATTCCACTAGTTAGACCAAGGAATCAATTGTTTGCCTCCTTTCCTTCTGAGGATTTTGTTCTCAATTCTATTAATCATGGCAACCAAAATCAGACTAGCGAAGCGGATGATAAAGAAGCCAACATCAAAGATATTATGATTCCAATGACTCTTTCTCTTCCTAACTTAGTGGAACCATATCAAGTTTTATCCTCGAACTCTCACATTCCCTACTCCCAGCACTACCCCTTATATCATTTCTGGCGCAAACCTTTTGGGCATTTAGATTAGGGTTAAAACAAACGGCAAACGTGACGGGTGCATCTAGAATTGAACATTGTGGCGAAATCATTGTCTGGGG
>CAZNNK010001275.1:0-1871 GCA_964574085.1 uncultured Coleofasciculus sp. | reverse complement strand
CCCCATCTCCCTCATCTTCCCCATCTCCCTCATCTTCCCCATCTCCCTCATCTTCCCCATCTCTGCCCCAGGAACTCCCCGAAAAAAATTTTTGTCCAGTCTCTTGACAACTTTGTAGTATATGTGTAGTATAAAAAACATGACAGAGAGATGAGAGACAAAACTCTCAACCTCAAACGTCCAGTCTGAACCTTGAAAATCGAATAAAATATCGGGAATTTCCACGAAGGTCAATCAGGATTTTTGTAATCGGAATCGGTTCATTATGTTATTCCTGTATACCCCTCTGGTTCGTCATGTTCTCACGCCTATCGAGTGGGATACTAAACCGAATCAGCCAAATTCAATCCCATCTATGACGGAAAAAGAACGTTTAGAGTCAAATGATAATAGTCAAAATCAAATGACTGATCAAATCCGTTATAGCCAAACCCTCTATTCTTTAGAGCGGCGCTTCTTACTCTAAGAACTATCAGTGTTTGTGAACCTCACTCAATGCTGGTCATTTTAGAAAAATAAGGATGTTCGCTCCAAAGATAGATTAATTAACACGAATCAAATCAAGTTTTAGGAGGTGTCAGCATGGTTCACATTCGCTTTGAAGGTCGTTCCTATGATATTCCTGAAAATCAGCTTGGTGTCGAAGTTGGCATGAGAGATTCGGTTGTCAAGGAACGCATTGCCAACTATTTTGATGTCGGACGCGATCGCTTAACCGCTTATGTTGTTGATCGGCGTCCCAGCGGCGACCTAATTATCCGTCCTGAAGCCGTTTACGGTTAAAGTATTTGCATCAGAAATTAGTGGAATTCGCGCCCTTACTTAAAAAGCATACAAACGGATAGAGCATTCGATTGATAATCGAACTGTCGAAGGTTCAAATCCTTTCTCCCCCGCTGTTTGGGGGAGTAGCTCAGAAACACAAACCGCTTTTTTGACTTGCGCGAATTCCCACTCAATACATCAGATATTTACGGGTGCGATCGCGCCCCAACTGGAGAAGCTTACAAACTGGTAACATCTGACTTCAACTCAGATTGTAGGTTCGATTCCTGCCCTCTCCGCCTCTGGGAGAGGTGTAAAAAAACAAGCTGCTTTGACTTGCGCGATCGCACCAATCCACTCAGATTTTGGATCAGTACAGATAACGGTAATTTTACCGAATTCCCTTCAATCCAAAATCTAAAATTCAGCACTTAATATCCCGCGCCCTTACTTGTGAAGCTTACATACTGTTCCGCCTACGAAGCGGGAGGTTGTAGGTTCGAGTCCTACTAGCTGCACTCAATGCAGCTATAGCTCAAATGGATAGAGCGCCAAGTAATACGGCTTTGCTAACTTGCGCGGGATATCTCTTATTTGCAAGTGTTGAAATTCACTTCGCGCCCCAACCGGAAAAGCTTACATACTAGCCAAATGGAAAAGGCGCTTGATTTAGGCTCAAGATCATGCAGGTTCAAATCCTGCGTATGACTCACGGCTTTTTAAACTTGCGCGAAGTGATTCATCCATTCAATTTTGCCCGCAGAAATAAAGAGCGCTAACGCGCCCCAACTAAAAAAGCTTACATACTAGCTCACTGGTAGAGCAATCGACGGTAAATCGGTGTGTTGCGGGTTCGATTCCCGTGTATGAACCAACGGCTTTTTTGACTTGCGCGTTAGCTTTAATATTACGGGGGAAACGTCGATGTCAGTTAAAACGTTTTAAATTTTGGCACAGGTTAAATCATTAACCCTCATTTGAGGATGTCACCTTTGGTTCGGATGTAGGGGCGACCCGCTTGCACTCACTAAAAACTCTGGAAACAGGGCGGGTTTACAAAAGTTACCAGTTTTTGCTTGTATGTTATCGGTAAAACCCGCCCCTAC
>CAZNNK010001274.1:0-1871 GCA_964574085.1 uncultured Coleofasciculus sp. | reverse complement strand
GAAGCTGGGGGAGCTGGGGAAGCTGGGGGAGCTGGGGGAGCTGGGGAAGCTGGGGAAGCTGGGGGAGATAAAATTAGAGCTGATGAGAGTCTTGAGGCAAAATCCTCTATCCCAAAATGGCTGATTGGGTTTTCCGATATTACCTGTCTCCTGTGGAGTCTAGCTGGGGTGGAAATTGGCAGTGTTCATGCTCCAGTCTTAACCACGTTAGCTAGTGAACCGGAATGGTCACTCAATCGCTTATTTGACTGTGTAGAAGGGCGCCCTCTGTCACCTTTAACCGGGAAGGGTTGGGGTGGGGGTAAGGTTAAGGGGTGGCTTTTGCCAGGAAATCTGACGGTGGCAACTCATTTACTGGGTACGCCGATTCTACCACCGCTAGATGGGGCGATTCTGGCGTTAGAGGATGTGACTGAAGCGCCTTATCGGATTGACCGCCTGTTGACCCAGTGGCGGATGAGTGGCATGTTGCAACAGGTTAAGGGAATTGCCTTGGGACGGTTTAGCCGCTGCTATCCTCCCCAGAATGTGCCAAGTTGGACCGTTGAAGAGGTGTTACGCGATCGCTTAACGGATCTGGATATCCCGATTGTCTCCGAGTTGCCCTTTGGTCACGATGGGGTCAACGCGGCTTTGCCTGTGGGAGGCGAGGTTGAACTGGATGGGGATCAGGGAACATTATGTTGGAAAACTTCATAAATAATTGTCAACCCGAAATGGTAAGCTAACAGAGCGCTGAAAACTTTGTATAGGGTAGGTCTAGTATGACTGGGTTAACCCAGGTTCCTTATTTATTACGAGCCGCTCGTGGTGAAAAATTAGAACGTCCGCCGGTGTGGATGATGCGACAGGCGGGTCGATATATGAAAGCCTATCGGGATTTACGCGATAAGTATCCCAGTTTCCGGGAACGCTCCGAAATTCCCGAAATTGCTATTGAAATTTCTCTCCAACCCTGGAAGGCGTTTCGTCCAGATGGGGTGATTCTATTTTCCGATATCCTCACGCCTCTCCCCGGAGTCGGCATTCCCTTTGATATTGTTGAAAGCAAAGGTCCGATTATAGATCCGCCGATTCGCTCTCAAGCACAAATTGACGGGCTTCATCCCTTAGAGTTAGAAAAATTAACATTTGTCGGGGAGATATTACAAGCGCTGCGCCGGGAAGTCGGGAACGAAGCCGCTGTTTTAGGCTTTGTCGGTGCGCCGTGGACATTAGCCGCTTATGCGATTGAGGGGAAAAGTTCCAAGAATTACTCGATTATTAAAGGGATGGCATTTTCCCAACCCGCCATGCTGCATGAGTTTCTGGGGAAAATCGCGGATGCGATCGCGGTTTATGTACGCTATCAAATTGATAATGGTGCCCAAGTTGTGCAATTGTTCGATTCCTGGGCGGGTCAACTGAGTCCCCAAGACTACGACACCTTTGCCTTACCCTATCAGCAGCGCGTGGTTGAGCAAGTGAAAGCCACCCATCCTGATACGCCTCTAATTTTATATATCAGCGGTAGTGCGGGTATATTAGAGCGCATGGGCAAATCCGGCGTGGATATTATCAGCGTAGACTGGACAGTAGATATGGCAGAAGCGCGACAGCGGTTAGGCTATAAAATGAACGTTCAGGGGAATATGGACCCAGGGGTGCTATTTGGGTCACAGGATTTTATCCGCGATCGCATTTTGGATACAATTCGGAAAGCGGGGAACCGAGGTCATATCTTTAATTTGGGTCATGGTGTTTTACCGGGAACCCCAGAAGATAATGTCAGGTTCTTCTTTGAAACAGCGAAACAGGTTGATCAATTGTTGACTGTTCATGCTTGAACTCTCTTACGCAACGGGAAATTGAAGAAAGACCCAATACTAGCC
>CAZNNK010001273.1:0-1873 GCA_964574085.1 uncultured Coleofasciculus sp. | reverse complement strand
CCCTTGCTCCCCTGCACCCCTACTTCCCTGCACCTTAGCTTCCCGACGAGAGGTTATCTCAGAATCCGATAACTCAGGAGTCGTCGGCGTGGGTTTAGTTGGCTTTGGGGATTCCGGTGTTGAGTCAGGTTGAGGCGAGGGCGGGGAAAACCCCAAGTCTTGCAGAATTTGCTGCTTTTGTTCTTTACCCATCACCCCATAGAAAATACCGCCAATTGTTGTCAATGTCACAAGAATCGCAATCCACTCATCCAAATTGAGAGGAGATGGGGGTTCTGGCGGAGAGGGAGGGGACATAGCGATCGCGTGTAGTGAATCTATAAACTTTTACAGGAGATTAGCGATCGCGTCTGGATAATTCAATTGGAAATCCCTGAACGTTTACACCTGAGACAGGTGAATCCTCTCATCAAGCTGATGAAGCCGCCGTGCGGCATCATGTAAAGCAACTAACGCACTCAATTCCTGCGATCGCACTCTATCTTTATCTAAAATAGGGCTTACAGATGGAGGGAGATGATACCTGATGACAACGGTAACAAGCCAACCTAAAATTACCTGGGAGAAGCTACCCGATGATTTTCCCTTACCCGATGATCCTGTGGATAATATTGATCAGCCGACATTAGCCGCCGCACTCAGCGACAGTTTAGAACAAACCGGGCGATTGCAAGACAATACATTAGTCGCCACGAATTACGGTGTCTGCGCTCGGTTAGAGGGTAAGTTTGTGGTTAAAGCTCCCGATTGGATGTATGTGCCTCGGATTGAGGTATCCCAAGAGAATGTCCGCCGCAGTTATACGCCACACCTGCAAGGGGATATTCCAGGAATTGTGATTGAATTTCTCTCAGATATAGAAGGAAATGAATATTCGAGCAAGCCGACATATCCTCCGGGGAAATGGTATTTTTATGAGCAAGTGTTGCGAGTCCCCCAGTATGGAATTTTTGAACCTGAAGAAGGTGTGCTGGAAATGTATCAGCTCAATGATTCTGGACATTATGTCTTGCAGCCGCCGCAAGAGAACCGCTATTGGATAGAAGCGCTGGGTTTATTTTTGGGTGTGTGGGCAGGAAGGAAGGGAAACCGTCAGGGGTATTGGTTGCGATGGTGGGATGAATCTGGGCAACTTTTACCCTGGGGAGTAGAATTAGTAGAACAAGAACGACAACGCGCTGAACAAGAACGACAACGCGCTGAACAGGAACGACAACGCGCTGAACAGGAACAGCAACGTGCTGAACAAGAACAGCAACGAGTTCAAGCTTTGATCGCCCAGTTACGAGCGGCTGGAATTGAGCCAGAGGCGTAAGTTAGGATCAAGGTGACCGAATTTAGCGGAGAAAGTGCTTCCTCGACATCCGCACCAGCGATTTGAGCTGCCTTATGAACCACAAGTCCTGACATGACTTGACCATGTTTTAGCAGTTCATGCTGAGCCATCTTTTCATAAAGACTGAGTTCAGAGCTTTTCATCATCTGCTCAGCTTGTTCAATTCACTGGGAAATCCCCGGATGTTTACCTTTAGACAGGTGATAGACACTATGTCTCAGTATTAACCTGATAGTAGTTGTGAATATTGGAACCTGATATGGAAGATATTTCTGACAAAACTAATGAGCTAGCACAGAAACATGGCAAGCAGCTTGAGGAACAGGGTAAACGTCTAGAGAAGCTGGGGAAATCTTTCAAAGAGAAAGGGAACCCAGAACATGGACAATCCTTAGAAGAGTACAGCCAAACCATACAGCAGGAAGCGAAGGCTATCATCGAAGAAGCTGAAAAGTCTGATCAAAAGCACGGTGAACCCTCTAAGAGAGCTTATGAAGCTGCCGTGAAGCATCATGTCAAAGCAACTAATGCACAGAC
>CAZNNK010001272.1:0-1875 GCA_964574085.1 uncultured Coleofasciculus sp. | reverse complement strand
CCAATTTGTCTTTTTTCCCCCCCCTTTGCTGGGGTTTTTTAAGGGGGGTTAACCCAACTAACTATTGCGACTTCAATTTCAGAATTAAAACGCCCAAGGGTGGCAAGCACAAGTCAATATAATAAGACCAGCGGGGATGAGACCACTCCCCTGTCCATCGACCCCCCATATTCCCCATATTGCTACCGCCGTAATCTTCAGCATCGCTGTTCAAGATTTCAGCATAGAAACCGGGTTCGGGGACACCCACCCAATAGTCGGGATGGGGTTGAGGGGTAAAGTTACAGACGGTGACGATAAAGTCATCTGAGTCTTTGGCTTTGCGAATAAATGAGACGACACTATTGTCAGCATCGTTACAGTCAATCCACTCAAACCCTTGATGGGAAAAGTCTTGGCTATAGAGGGCGGGTTCACTTTTATATAGGTGATTTAAATCCGCCATAAACCGCTTCAGTTGTTGGTGAGGTGCATGTTGCAACGCGCCCCAATCTAAGTCTGCCCAAGCATTCCACTCATTCCGTTGTCCAAATTCCATGCCCATAAATAGGGTTTTCTTACCGGGATGGGTGTACATGTAGGCATATAAACAGCGGAGATTGGCAAATTTCTGCCAGTCATCTCCTGGCATTTTACTCAATAGGTTGCCTTTTCCGTGGACGACTTCATCATGAGATAGCGCCAGCATAAAGTTTTCACTGAAGGCATACATGATGCTGAACGTGACATTATTTTGGTGGTAGGGACGATACAGGGGATCTTTGGCAAAATAATCCAACATATCGTGCATCCAGCCCATATTCCACTTGAAGCTGAAGCCTAAGCCGCCCAAATAGGTGGGACGAGAGACGAGGGGCCAAGCGGTGGATTCTTCGGCAATGGAAAGGATACCGGGATAATAGCCGAATATCTGATAATTCAGATAGCGCAAAAAGTCGGCGGCTTCTAGGTTTTCATTACCACCGTACTGATTGGGTACCCATTCCCCGTCTTTGCGATCGTAGTCCAGATACAGCATGGACGCCACCGCATCCACGCGAATCCCATCAATATGATAGCGGTCAAACCAGAATAGGGCATTGGCAACCAAAAAGTTGCGAACTTCATTCCGGGCGTAGTTGAAGACTAACGTCCCCCATTCCTTATGTTCCCCTTTGCGGGGATCAGCGTGTTCGTACAAATGCGTACCATCAAAGAAGGCTAACCCGTGAGTGTCTTTGGGAAAATGACCCGGAACCCAATCCACAATCACGCCAATATCATTTTGGTGACATTGGTCGATGAAATACATTAAATCTTGAGGCGTGCCATACCGGGAGGTGCAGGTGTAGTATCCCGCTACCTGATACCCCCAAGACCCATCATAAGGGTGTTCGGCAACGGGGAGAAGTTCAACGTGGGTGAATCCCAGTTCTTTGACATAAGGAATCAGGCGATCGGCTAATTCCCGATAGGTAAGGAAGCGTCCCTCCGGTTTCTGGGAGACTTTCACCACGGGGCGAGTTTCCCCATCCGGGAATTCGGGCGGCGTCTCGGCACTCTCATGCAACCATGAACCCAAGTGAACCTCATAAACAGAAATGGGTTGTTCTTGGGGGTCACTATGGCGACGGCGTTCTAGCCAGTCTGCGTCGTGCCAAGTGTAGTCGAGACTATTGACAATTGACGCGGTTTGGGGTCTAATTTCCTGTTCAAAGCCGTAGGGGTCGGATTTGTGATAGATATGTCCGACGTGGTTTTTCACTTCGTACTTGTAGTGTTCCCCGACGCCAATTTCCGGGATAAACAGTTGCCAAATCCCGTTCCCCAGTTGGCGCATCTGATGTTCGCGTCCATCCCAGTTATTGAAATCACCGATAATGGAGACATTACGGG
>CAZNNK010001271.1:0-1885 GCA_964574085.1 uncultured Coleofasciculus sp. | reverse complement strand
GTCCCCATTCTCATCTACCACGGGGACGATATTCAGTTCCACCCAAAACTCGGAACCATCTTTGCGATAGTTGATCAATTCCGCCCGCACGGGTTCCCATCGGCATAGGGTATCACGAATTTTATCGGCTTGAGCGCGATCGGTTTTGGGTCCTTGTAAGAAGCGCGGTGTTTTGCCAATCACTTCATCAGCCGTGTACCCTGTCATCCGGGTAAAGCCTTGGTTGACATAGACGATCCGGGGACCGGGTTTGTCAATGGGTTGGGCTTCAGTAATCACGATCGCGTCATTGGCATTAAATACCGCTGACTCTAATAACCGCAGGCGTTCCTCGGCTTGTTTGCGTTTGGTAATATCACGAACAAAACTCAGGGACACCAAGCGATCGCGATATTCAATCACCCGCGAACTAATTTCTACCTGTACTTGAGACCCATCTTTACGCCGCAGCGCATGTTCAAAGATAATGCTACCTGTGGCTTGCATCCGTTGACTGATGGTGCGTTGGCGATCCTCACCAATCGGCACATCTATATCACGAGTCTTCAGATTTAGCAGTTCTTTGCGGGTATATCCTAGTCGTCTGGAGGCATTCTGATTGGCATCTAAAATGCGACTGGTGGATAGGTCAATAATGAAGATGGAATCATTGGCGTATTCAAATAAGTGACGGTAATTTGCTTCCGATTCCCGCAGCGATTCTTCAACTCGTTTGCGTTCAGTAATGTCTCTAGCCGTACAGATTACCGCTTCCACACTATGGTGGTTACCCAGAATCGGACTTAGGATGTACTCGTAATGACGCACACCCCCAAGGGTGGGATAACTGATTTCATCGGTCAAAGGGCGTCGAGTGGCGAAGACAACTTCCCGTTGGTTATTAAACAGTTCGATTCCTTCGGGCGGTAGGGTTAACTGCTGCACCGTTTTGCCCAAAATTTCGGCTTGGGATAAGCCAAACAGTTGTGCGATCGCCAGATTGACGTAGGTAAATCGTCCCATGCGATCCAAGACGCAGATGGGATCAGGAGACGCCGAGAGAACTTGGTCAAAGATTCGCGCTTGCTGCTGAATTCGCGTCGCCAGTTCCCGCAGTTCTGACTCATCCTGTTCTTGGGCAATGATCGGATCATTCAGATCCAGTTGGGCAACTTGGCTAGGACTGTTCCAGGCTTGATCCGTATCCCCAAGTTTATGATTAATCGTTCCCGTTACCAACGTGCCAGGGATAGCTTGCTGAACCCCTTGATAGGGTTGATTTGCTGTCTGAGTCTTTTGGCTGAGTTGATGAAGCTGTTCTTTTAACTGCTTGTATTTTTTGTCTAATGTACTGAGTTGTTCCTGAAGTTCCTCAATCGTTGTTGAGTGCGATTCCTCAAGCGGGAAACCAAATGCCTGCTTGAGTGCCTCAATCACAACCGCCGTCCGATCGCGACCTGATGCCTCAGCCCGAGACCGAATTTCCTGACTTAGTTGTTCTGGAAGTCTAAACGTCGCTATTTTACTGACCATTTTTTAGTCGATTTAAATTATCGAGTTTACCGTTGTACTCAACGGGATGCTGGATTTCTGCTGTTGATTGAGAAATCTTCGCGTTAGCTGATTGTACAAATGTCGTGGGTTAAACTCCTTGAATTCCCAAAACCGCTTTTTATTTTGATTCGGAGTGGTCGAGCTAACCAGGATTGCCCATTGCTTCCACTATAGCCGTTCTCGGCATCTGTGGTATTACAGTATTACACCATTACCAGAGTTGATCAATCTCTTAGTTGGCTGAGACGATACACCCTGAAAGGATTGGTAAGGGTAGATGCTTTCCAAAAAAACAGGACTTACGCTTTTGTGCTACCGATATCCTGTTTTGTTCGTATGCAGGATTCATCGT
>CAZNNK010001270.1:0-1885 GCA_964574085.1 uncultured Coleofasciculus sp. | reverse complement strand
GTGTAGATAAGCCGAGAGGAGAATCGCCCCCGTCCATTGGGTATTGGTAAGGTCTGCGATCGCCAGTTTAGCATTGGTCAAGTCTGCCCCCTGCAGATTCGCCTTGGTCAAATTAGCGCGATTGAAGCCTACCCCCTTTAACTGCGCCCCTTGCACGTTCGCTTGACTTAAATCCGCAATCTGAAAATTGCTCCCATTCAGCACCGCCTCTCGCAGGGTTGTTCTCACTAAAATCGCACCATTGAAGTCAGCATTACTGATATAAGCTTGACTTAAATTAGCACCACTTAAGTTAGCGCTATCGGCATTCACGGTATCCAGATTGGCATTATTCAGGTTAGCGCCGCGCAAATCCGCTGAACGAATATCGGCGACTTCCAGTTGGGCGTCGGTTAAATTAGCATTGCGTAGATCGGCACTGACTAAGTTGGCGTTGGTGAGTATGGCTTCCCTTAAGTAAGTGCGGACTAGGCTGGTATAGTCAAGTTGAGCCTCTTGGAGATTCGCACGACTCAGTAGCGCCCCATCCAAATTAGCCCAATACAAGTCCGCCCCCTGGAGGTTAGCATCGCGCAAATCGGTGACGACGGCTGCATACCAATTGACCATAAATGTGGGAAAATAACCCAGCCAGGATAAGGTATTGTAGAGATTATCGGGTTCGACCTGAGAAGGTAAGGGGTTATCAGCATCCAGTTCTCTTAATCCCAGTTTCGCCTGTCTCAAATTCGCCCTTGCCAAATCTGCCCCAGCCAGTTTAGCACCGTTCAATTCGGCATTGCTGAGATTGGCTTGGTTTAAGTTAGCCTCCGCTAGGATTGCTCCTTTTAAGTTAGCACCGCTCAAATTTGCCTGCTGAAGATTGGCATTGGTTAAATCAGCATCGGTTAAGTCACATTGAGGACAAGCATTAGTTGTTTTGAGTTGTTCTACGTGTTGAGGATTAGCCGCGTGAATGGTGTGGGTGAACCCTGGAGTGATGAGGAGGGAAATCGCCAAGACAAGTGTTTTCAGGAATGTAGGGGCGGGTTTGACTCTTATCGCTTTTTTTCCTACCCCGATGTGACTAAATCCACCCCAACCGAGGTTTTCAAGTTTGAGGGGAAGAATGAGAGGGATTTTCATGATCACACTTGTGCGTAGCTCATTGTTTGAACCTGTTTAACTTATAGCACTACGCATTGAGGTTAGGACAATCAAATTAGGTGAAAAGGCAATAGGGAATGGGCAATAGTGAAGAAAAACGCTTACTCATCAAGGGATTGAACGATTTTATTTTTTTTTATTTGTCCTAACTAGAGTGCGTAGTGCTATAGTCCATTTTAATGGACTTAAGCTATTAGCCCGGAGTTTGAACTCCGGGCGGGTGTCGGGGCTTACTCATCGAAGGAACAAACGCCAGTTTATACCCCGTTCCGCGATCGCGATTCCATGATCCCCGAAATGCGACAAATGCACCATTGTGATACTTTGCCGGAAAAGTCTGTTTATCATAAAATTTTAGTCCTAAAGCAGCGGAGTAGGTTTGCCATCGTAGTCCTCAGAACCTTTACTTGGAGTAAGTTTCGAGCATTTTTGAACCAGAATTTTTACAGAGTGTTGAAAACCTTATTCTATGATTAATCCAGGTTTTATAAGCCTTTTGGCAATCGTGGTGAGAAATCCGAGAGATAGGGGGTTGAACCGAGAATTTTTGTCAAATCACCGTTATCGATGACATCAGTCCAAAGTCCAATGAAAATCTCAACTCTAAAATGAGATGCGACCAGATATCCCACATCTGAAATTAACCAACAATCTTGTCTTGGTTTAGCTCATTACTGCTGAGACTTCTGTGTTTTTTCAGAAATATTTTGAGATTCCTTCAGATAATCCTGGTTAATCT
>CAZNNK010001269.1:0-1890 GCA_964574085.1 uncultured Coleofasciculus sp. | reverse complement strand
AGATGGAGGCATATCTGGGTGATTTGCCTTGGGAATTGCAGCTTAAGCCACCGGATATTGAGATTGAGGAAACAGGCGATACCTTTACAGCAAACGCTCGTCTCAAGGCGTTAGGTGTCGCCCAAGCCACGGGTCAATGGTCAATCGCCGATGATTCTGGCTTGCAAGTAGATGCTTTGAACGGAGCGCCGGGTATTTATTCAGCACGCTACGGGAAAACCGATGCTGAACGGATTGAGCGGTTGCTGTCTGAATTGGGGGATACGTCCAATCGGGGGGCGCAGTTTGTTTGTGCGATCGCGATCGCTCGTCCTCATGGCACCATTGCCTTAGAAAAGCAAGGTGTGTGCCGAGGTGAAATCCTCAAGGCGCCCTTGGGTACAGGTGGCTTTGGCTACGATCCGATTTTTTATGTGCCAGAACAGGGCTTAACCTTTGCCCAAATGACTCCGGAACTGAAACGACGCTACAGTCACCGTGGCAAAGTCTTTGAGTTACTCCTTCCCCAGTTCAACCAACTGTTATGAATTATGAATTAGAAAAATTAATTTTTAATCCATAATTCATAACCTATGTTAAACAGCTTCCAGATTCCGTTCACCCGTTCTGATCCGGACAATTTCCTCAACGGGACTGATGAAGATTTTCCCGTCGCCAATTTCACCCGTGCGAGCAGCAGCAATAACTTTTTCGACTACCATATCGACTTGGGCATCTTCGACGACAATCTCCACCTTGAGCTTTTGTAGGAACTCAACGGTATATTCGGAACCTCGATAACGTTCGGTTTGACCTTTTTGGCGTCCAAATCCCCGAACTTCGGAAACCGTCATCCCGACGATTCCAGCATTGACCAAGGCAATTTTAACTTCATCGAGCTTAAAGGGTCGAATAATCGCTTCTACTTTTTTCAAGAGTCTAGCTCCTCACTTACGTTTCTTTATATGTACCAGACCAGCATGACACGTTTTACACTCCCACCAATGAATTTTTTGTAACATTGAGTACAGTTTTTGCTGGCGTAGTATGCGTCTTGGTTCCCAATCACCAATTTCTAAGAGTCAACACTCAGGGCGGGTTTTGCCACCAAGTTGGGTAAAACATTCGTGTTTGTCCCTAAACCCGCCCCTACACAATCAACAGTTCCCAGTCTACGGTGGTCGATCGCCAAACTTTTGATTAAAATGAGAAGTATATCACGGGGGGCCTTAATGGTTTCGACGTGTTGGTGAAAGCCAACCCGTGATACAGGTCGAGAGTGAGTCTTCTCTCGTAAATCCCGGGCTCAAAAAAAAGTAACTGCGAACAACATCGTTCCATTTGCTCGTAAGGCGGCTCCTGTAGCTGCTTAAATACCTCTCATAGGTTCGAGCGTTCTTAGTCTGACTCCGTTAAGGGCTAAGGACACAACCCCAACGGATGCGCTAGGCAAGTTGTCTTTGGTCGGCTGGCTAGCAAAGACCTAACCAAAGCATCCCATCATCCGGGATAATGGATGGTTCCCGCCCTGAGGATGAGAAGGGCTAAACCTGTGAATGATCGGTAGGTCAATACCCAATGCGGACACGGGTTCAATTCCCGTAGGCTCCATTTCTAAATTCAATTGTCAGATGCAATAAGACCCCTTCATCTAGCATGAAGGGGTTAACTAACAGTCCGTAAATATCTAGACAATTAGTGACATAACTAGACATTTTCTCTGATAGAATTAGGCAATGTCTAGTTTAACCCCCCAAGGGAGGAAGCGGGGGCGCTCTTACACGGGGGAGGGGGAGACAGTCCTGAAGCCCGGTCAAAGCCAGGTATCTGTTTGAATGCAACTTGGTATCAACGGCATACTCCCGGATCTTCTCGGACGGCTGGCGGTCCGGAGTCGATATGATATTGTTG
>CAZNNK010001268.1:0-1893 GCA_964574085.1 uncultured Coleofasciculus sp. | reverse complement strand
CATCTGGGAATGGTTAAACTGGGCGCACGCCGTGCGCCCCTACAATGCTAATCCACCAATTAAGGTGTGCTACGACACTACGGTATATCAAAGGTTTTGGCGATTCCCTAATGCTGACTGGAGCGTGCCATTATACTTAACCCTAATGTTGTGCTACATACCGTGAAAAGTCAGCCTTCTTACTCCCCTCCTGCTCCCCTCTCCCAAGCTTGGGAGAGGGGCTGGGGGTGAGGGCTGGAGACAGGTAGGGACAAAAACCATACATAACTTTACATAAATTGTCTTGACAAGCAGTCTTTACCTGATTTATACCTATTTATATACAAAGTGAGAAGTAAGTTTCCGGCTATAGGCTTGTTTCCGCTTTACCCGAAGCGCGATCGCATCGCCAACACTAATCCGTATCCCAGAGGCATCAGTTATGTCATCCCATTCTTCCACCCCGAATATCGATGAGTTCTTGCAACGTTTAGAGATAATCCTGCTGCAGACGTGGAGTGAGACAGGTTTTGGACATATAGAAGTGAGTAGTGAACGATTTAAGGAGGATAAAATTCGGGTGATTCTTCAGGGGTCAACCCATTACCGTTATGTGATTACGAATCAGGAGGTTGAACAGAAGAAGATGAACGGAACGTGAACAGTCTCACCAACCGCCTTGGGTTAAAAACCAAGGAACCCTTGATAAGCTGTTCGGCATTTAAACCTTAATGTTAATAACGGCTCTCATCCTTGCCGCAGGCTTTGCATCTTGCTCGCTACTAATACCCAATTTATAGCATTACGGGCATACGTTAGGACATTACTCTGTTGCCTATTGCCTATTCCCTATTGCCTTTTCACCTAATTTTATTGTCCTAACCTCAATGCGTAGACTAGGTTGTACCCTTATCAGTTATCAAAGCTTTGCACCCCTACCGTAGATGTCAGGACATGTCATCGTCAACTATACTGGAAACCACTAATTAAAAGGAAGCTTTGTGATGGTTAGCTCTCCTTCACCTTCTGAAACAAAACAAACCGATCGCCCTATCGATTTAGCTGAATCCGGCTGGCGTGTAGTCACCGTTGAGCAACCGGATGGTACGATCGCCAAAACCCAAGTACCGCTCACTCCTGAAGAATTTCTCCATCCCCAGGAGGGTTATCATTTGCCGAATAGTACCTTTCACGATGATATCGCAGGTCAGGCGAAGGATATCTTGACCCGCCGTTATGCTAATGACCCCACCACTGGAGTATTCCGCGACTTGTTAATTGAATGGGATAGTCCTGGACAAGGGGATCACTGTCCCGATACGTTTGTTGCTTTTGGCATTAGGAACAAAGGCGAGAATCGCTCCAAGTTCATTGTGGCTGATGAAGGGGTACGTCCTAGCTTCATTTTAGAAGTTGTCTCCCCTCGCTATCGCAAAGAAGACCGCGAAAATAAGGTTTTAGACTATGCGCGTACCCGAGTGAATGAGTACGTCATCATTGACCGCCGTCTGATGCGGGGACAGGTGATTGAAGAGGTGTTAGGGTATCGATTGGTGGAAGGACTTTATCAACCGATTACGCCTGATCAAGAGGGACGCATTTACTGTTCCACGTTAGGAGTGCTAATGAGTTTGCACAATGGCTGTTTGGTGATTGAAGATGGGAATACGGGAGAACGTTTGCTCTCGTCTTTGGAACTTGAAGCAGCGAATCAGGAGTTAGAACAGCAGACTACAGAAATGGCGGCATTGTTGGAGCGCTATCGAGAACGTTTTGGAGATTTGCCGGATAATGAGGAGAGTTAGCAGACTGCTGAATAAGGGTGCGATCGCTATTACAGGTGTTGCTCTTTTGGTTGTGGCAATTCCCGTACAAGCGGCTGAAACGCTCTCAACACTCTGGACAGTATACGAA
>CAZNNK010001267.1:0-1895 GCA_964574085.1 uncultured Coleofasciculus sp. | reverse complement strand
GGACAAGAGACGTTCCGGCGGAACGTCTCTACCATAAGATGTGTCTTAACCGCTATGGCGGTTGCGATAAAACCACGGCTGACTTGGCAAGTCTAAATTGATACATTACCCTGGTAGGGGCACCATCCTTGCGCCCATAAACGTTAGGGGAGCAAACCTAATGGGAATAAACAATGATTCGTCTACAATCAACCAGGAAGAAATTCGCGTGCGGGGTACAGTACAAGGGGTGGGATTTCGCCCAACGGTGTATCGTTTGGCAAAGGCGTGTAATTTAGTTGGAGAAGTCTGTAATGATGGTCAAGGTGTCTTAATTTACGTATCAGGAACAACAGACGCGATCGCAGATTTTGTGCAACGCTTACAAACAGACTGCCCTCCCCTTGCCAAAATTGAATCGATTGACCGTACTTCTTATCCAGGCGATCGCACGTTCCATGACTTTACCATTGCCCAGAGTGTCAATAGTACGGTTCAAACCCAAATTCCCCCTGACGCCGCCACCTGTCCCCAATGTCAAGCCGAAACCTTTGATTCGCGATCGCGCTGGTACAATTACCCGTTTACGAATTGTACCCATTGTGGTCCACGCCTGAGTATTATTCGCTCGATTCCCTATGACCGTAAGCAGACTAGCATGGCGGAGTTTGCGATGTGTCCCGATTGCGCGAGGGAATACCAGGATATCGAAAATCGCCGCTTCCACGCCCAACCGATCGCTTGTCCTATTTGTGGACCAAGGGTATGGTTAGAAGGGGCAAATGGTGAAAAAATAGATACAGCTAACCCCATCGATACCGTTTGTACTCTGCTCAAACAGGGGGAAATTGTGGCAATTAAAGGATTAGGCGGGATTCATTTAGCCTGTGACGCCACCAATAAAACCACAGTACAACGATTGCGATCGCGTAAGCAACGGTATCATAAACCCTTTGCGTTGATGGCGCCAGATTTAGGGGTGATTGAACAGTATTGTACTTTGAATGCTCAGGAAAAGGAATTATTACAAAGTCCCGCCGCGCCCATTGTTTTAATTGATATTATCCCAAATCGCGACAATTGTAGAGACGTTGCAGGTAACGTCTCTACAGCCAAAATTGCGGATTCAGTCGCACCGGGACAAACGACTTTGGGGTTTATGCTACCCTACACCCCCCTACACCATTTGATTTTACAACAGCTAGATTATCCGATTATTTTAACCAGTGGGAATCTCTCCGATGAACCCCAATGTATCGATAATCAAGACGCCCGTTTAAAATTAGGCAAAATCGCTGATTATTTGCTGCTGCATAACCGTGATATTGTTAATCGGGTCGATGATTCTGTGGTGCGAGTTATACAGTCAAAACGACAACCTCAAAACTTTGATGGGGGCGGGTTTAGTCACATCAGGATCACCCAAAACGATAATCATGAAACCCGCCCCTACAGAGGAACTATGGCAAGACATACCCTCTCCATCCAAACCCTACGCCGCGCCCGTGGATATGCCCCCAAACCCATTCCTTTACCCCCAGGATTTGACCATTGTCCACCGATTCTGGCGATGGGGAGTGAACTGAAAAACACATTCTGTTTATTGCGGGATGGACAAGCAATTTTATCTCAACATTTAGGAGACTTAGAGAACGCTGCCGCCTTTAACGCTTACCAGACCACCCTAAATCTCTACCTAAACTTATTTGACCATAAACCAAGTGCGATCGCTACAGACAAACATCCCGAATACCTCTCTACTAAACTCGGACAAAAACTCGCTACCGCTAATAATCTTCCCTTACAGTCTATCCAACATCATCATGCCCATATAGCCGCTTGTATGGCAGAAAATGACATCCCACTCACCACTCCTCCTGTATTAGGAATCGCCTTAGATGGATTAGGCTATGGGG
>CAZNNK010001266.1:0-1900 GCA_964574085.1 uncultured Coleofasciculus sp. | reverse complement strand
GTCCAATTCTCCACAAGGATCAATGGCAAGGTTGGGGAGTGGGTATCCCAGAGGTAGCTGACCGGATGATTGAGGGCTATGTCTGGACTGGCTTCAATATTGCCGAACTTTGGCCCTGGGATCACGACGAGCGAGGTCGATGGCATTTCCGAGAACTCTTTGCTGAACGCGCTGACCTGAAAGGGTTTCCAATTATCGCCCCAGCTCTGAGCATGTCTCACATTGGTCCGCCGAAACAGTGGCGTCAACCG
This sequence comes from uncultured Coleofasciculus sp., assembly GCA_964574085.1. GTDB lineage: Bacteria > Cyanobacteriota > Cyanobacteriia > Cyanobacteriales > Coleofasciculaceae > Coleofasciculus. The sequence goes on along the minus strand of CAZNNK010001266.1, from coordinate 1,649 downwards.
GATAAGAGAAAGCGCTGGGAGCAGCGCATGACCACCGAACTGCGTCGCTATCGCAACCATCCATCCATTTTGATGTGGGCAAATAGCCCCAATTTTTTCGGTCACGCTGATGACCAAAACCCACGACGCATTGGCAAAAAAAATATTGCAGGTTCCCTTGGTCACCGGGTTGCAGACGAGCGCATCCGCAAGATATATCCCATTGGGGAGCAAGCCGTAGCAACCATCAAAAGCCATGATCCCACGCGACCCGTCCTCATGCACCAAGGGGCGTCCGTTGGCGATGTCTATGCCCTGAACTCCTATTTAAATCTGATCCCCCTGCAAGAACGAGAGGAATGGCTGTCGCACTGGACGCAATACGGCGATATGCCCTACATGGTGGTGGAATTCGGCACACCCCTGCATACGACAATGATGCGTAGCCGCAGTGGGTTTAGGGAAGCTATCACCAGTGAACCTCTGATGACTGAGTTTAGCGCCATTTACCTGGGCAAAGAAGCTTATAAGCTAGAGACTCCTGCTTACCGCCGGAAAATCCGTGAATTATTTGTCCAAAAGCAGGAGTATCAGAGTTGGCACAATAACCAGGAACTAAATTTTGCCCCTGCTTTTCAGAAGCTACAGGAATTGTTCAGCACGAACACTTGGCGTAGTTGGCGCACGTTTGGCATTACAGGTGGGATGATTCCCTGGAGTCAGGGACATGGTTGGGAAGTGTCAGACGCTGGACGAGAAACAGTGGATCTGGGGGCATTTAAACCTGGACAACGGGGACCCTACCTAAAACAAGTGCCGAAATCTTTATGGTACACCTTCCAACCCCAGAGCTATATTATCCATCCAGGGGGACAAGCAATTGTGGCAAACAATCGCCCCACCCTGGCTTGGATTGCCGGAGCAGCCAAGGCGTTTACAGCGAAAGACCACAGTTTTTCCGGGGGAGAGAGACTCCAAAAGCAAGTTGTCCTGATTAATGATACCCGGGCAAAGCAAGATTTTTCCTACAACTGGCAAGTGCTGTTGGCAGGTAAACCTATCGCCACGGGTGAAGAAACGGGAACGATTGAGACGGCTCAAACTCTGTTCTTTCCACTAGCATTAGATTTACCCAATGTCAAGGGCAAAGTTGACGGAGAAATTTGCCTCAGCGCTGAGATTGGCAATCAGCAGCATCAAGACAACTTCTCGTTCCGAGTGTTCAGTCACACCCCATCCTCAGTCCCCAATCGCCAATCCCCAATTGCTGTGTTTGACCCGGTGGGTAAAACGAGCCAAATGCTGAAACAGTTAGGATATAATCTTGTCCCATGGGATGGTTCATTCACCCAGTCACTGCTGGTGATTGGTCGCGAGGTCTTGTCCGATGGGTACAAACTCCCTGGAAATTTAGCCACCTTTGTCCGCCAAGGGGGTCAAGCAATTATTTTCCCGCAAAACCCGGAATGGATACGCCGCACAATCGGTTGGCGGGTTTCCCCCCATTTGAGTCGTCGGGTTTTCCCTGTTGATGAGACTCATCCGGTGGTGAAGGGATTGGATCAGATGGATTTACGGGACTGGAGAGGCGAGAGTACTCTGGTTGAAGCTTATCCAGATACCACTCAGGGAGACATGAACCCTAATCCTCACGGTACACCATTCTATGG
>CAZNNK010001265.1:0-1904 GCA_964574085.1 uncultured Coleofasciculus sp. | reverse complement strand
AGATGATCGCGAATCGCACTCTCTCCCTTCAACCTAACCCAAAGGCGATCGCACTCTATTCCCTCAACCTAACCCAAAGGCGATCGCACTCTCTCCCTTCAACCTAACCCAAAGGCGATCGCATCCCTTCTATTCAATCCAATCACGCCCGCGAATTCCCTCGTAGCCGTTAACGGTAAAATATGTCATGGTTCGTGGAGTCCGCAGCGAAGCGGAGGAACGAAACGAAGCATCTGTCCAAATACTCGGCAAGGTGTACCAATAACGTGATAGAACACAACTTGGTTTTTTTGTATGCTGATTGGCAAGTGTACGCCCGGTTGGGGATGTTATGATTTTTTCCCAGGGCGATCGCGCCATTTTTTGGGTAGGGTTTTATCATAAGGAAATATATACACCTAGAGCCTCAATGGGTAAACATTGAATTTTAACGTGAAAATAGAAGTTATTGTTCCGGATGAACTATTGACAACTCGACCAGAACCAAAGGCAGAGGACTTGCGGCGGCAAATCTTACTCTCAACCTTGGGTTCTTTATACCAATCCGGTGATATTTCAGGTGGATTGGCTGCCCAAGTCATGGGTTGTAGTCGTTGGCAGTTTTATCAGTTGCTGTCTGACTCGGGATTCGCCGTGATTGATTACCCGGAGGAGGAATTAGAACGCGAGGGAGAAGTGAGTGCAGTTTGGTATGAGCAGGGGTAAACACGTTGAAGACTGTTGTTAACAGTACCCCCTTAATCGCCCTATCTATTACAGGTTATCTATTTCTGCTAAATCGACTGTTTGAGCAGGTGATTGTGCCTGTCTCGGTTTATGAAGAAGTGGCATTACAGGGAGAGGAACGTCCAGGTGCTGAGGCAGTTGCTCAAGCCAATTGGTTAGTGATTCAAGCGCCAGAGCGTTCTTTGGTATTATCGGCTGAATTAGTGCAACTTGATCGGGGTGAACAGGATGTTATATTACTTGCTCAGGAAATTAAAGCGGACTGGGTTTTGATTGATGAAAAGTTAGCTCGACGGGTTGCTATTGGTTTAGGTTTGCAGGTTAAGGGAACCTTAGGAGTGTTGCTAATTTCCTATCGAATGGGTCTGATTTCTAAGGAAGCATCAATACAAGCGGTGCAGGATTTAGCGAGTAGTTCGGTGCGTCTAAGTTCGCGCTTACGGGAATGGTTTATAGCACAATTGGGTTGAGGAAAATAGTGGAGAAATTGAGCTACTCTTCTACTCATCTTTTGCGATCGCACTCAATCCAAATCCATGCGATCGCGCCTTTTTTCTGGTATACTTTCATCTTATGAAAATGTGTCCGCCTGTAGGGGCGCACCGACGTGCGCCCTGTTACAAACGTTGCGCCCTCTGACAAATGTGCTGCGTCTTTTGTCGAACGTGTCGCCTAATTATTGATATATTTGACTCAATAGACGATCGCGAATCCCATCCCATCTCCTCAATCTAATCAACACGCGATCGCCTTCGACACAAGCCAAGCTTATTGCATCCCTTCTCCCCATCTCCTTTTCCCCTTTTCCTGCCTCAATTAAAACGGCAAATCATAGTCATTAATTAAAGCATAGTGGGAAAATTCGGGGTCATCTTGCCAATAGGAAGGATTTGCCTGAATATAATTGCGAATATGTTCTAAATGTTCTGGATCACGGACAACCGATTCATAATAATTGCGTTGCCATAAGGGAAGTCTGGGCGTTTCGCGCTGTTGATTAATGCGTTTGGTGGTGGCGGATTTGAAGCCAGCAATTATTGAAGGGAGGGATTTGCTGGTACGGCGAACATCGGGGGATGAGGGTGCAGGTTTGGTATTGGGTGCAGGATGGAATAAGAATTCCGGTTGGTATTTGGGCGGGGGTTGGTGCAAGGGCGGGGGTTGGTGTAAAGGCGCAG
>CAZNNK010001264.1:0-1904 GCA_964574085.1 uncultured Coleofasciculus sp. | reverse complement strand
GTCTTGTCCCAACCATAAAATAAAAAACCTACACCTGTAAGCTCACCCCATCTCCTTCACTCAACTCGCTCAACATTTCCCGCCTTGACCCAACCTTCTTGTTCACTACCCGACAAGCGTACCCTCTGCCATTTTTTATCATCGCTTTCTTTGAGGATGATAATTTCCTTATTGTAGGCTACGCCACCAATGCGATTAGCATTGAGACTGGGAGAATCGCGTAGGCTTAATCCTTCGGGCCACGTTACCCGCGCCTCATAAGCGCCAGGGGGTAATTCTTCGGGTTCTGGGGATTCACTGGGAGTGGGACTAGGACGAGGACTTGATTTCGGCTTCTGGCTAGATTGGGCGGGTTTCTTCGCCGAATCGGCAGATTTACCCGATGATTTGGCTTGCTGTTCTTCGGCAAAAATGGGTTTAGCGGGATTCGCTGACAATTTGGTGAAAAAGTAGTATCCGACAGCACCACCCCCTGCCAACAATATGACAATACCCAGAATGAACCCAATAATAAATTTGATAATACCTGATAAGCTCATAGTAGTTGTTACGGATTATTGGTCATTTCATCGCACTACGCATTGAGGTTAGGACAATAACATTGAGTGAAAAGGCAAATTGCCCATTGCCCATTCCCGAAAATTATCAGATTTTTGGACACGACTCAAATAGGATTGCTATATATCTTTTAGGTCACACTTAAACGTTAGTCAGGGCGGGTTTTGTATCAACCTTACTCTCAACAACACAAAGAAAGTCCTAAACCCGCCCCTACAGATGTGCCATGGTATGCCTCTACATTCACTCACCCGGTTCCTGCCAACGAAATGAAGGATCAAAACCATGCCCTCGAAGGTGATGAAGGGTCACCACTCAAACCTCACAACGTCTACTGTAGTTGGCGCTGAATCCGACTACTTAAACGATTATCTCGAGACGCCATCCGTGCTTTTCCCGCCGCCGCCCAGTCTTTGAGAAATTGAATCTGTTCTTGGGCGGTACGGGCAAGGGGAACGATTTGGCTGGCGGCTTCTAATATATCATCGGTGGTGAAATCTCGATTTTGACTAAAGCCAATGTGCATGGCTTCGATTAGGGTTTGTTCAATTTCTGCGCCGGAAAAGTCGGGGGTTTCGTAAGCAAGTCGTTCTAGATCATAGTTCTTCAGGTTATGAGGGCGCAGTCGCCCTAAGTGGAGTTCAAAAATCGCTTGGCGTTCCGCTTGAGAGGGTAAGCCGACAAAGAAGATTTCATCAAATCGCCCTTTCCGCAGCATTTCCGGCGGGAGGGCTTGGATATTATTGGCGGTAGCGACGACAAATACGGGGGATTTTTTCTCGGCTAACCAGTTGATAAATGTTCCAAACACCCGACTGGCGGTACCAGAATCGCCTTTGGACTCTACTCCCGCAAAGGCTTTGTCAATTTCGTCAATCCAGAGAATACAGGGGGCTAAAGCCTCGGCGAGTTGAATCATTTGGCGGGTGCGGGATTCGGATTCGCCAACTAAGCCACCAAATAAACGCCCCACATCTAAGCGTAATAGGGGCAGATGCCAATGGTGGGCGATCGCCTTAGCGGTGAGTGATTTTCCGGTACCTTGGATTCCGACTAAGAGTAAGCCACGGGGATGGGGTAATCCATAGTGTCGGGCGCGTTCGGTAAACGCACCGCCTCGGCGCAGCAGCCAGTCTTTGAGGTTGTCTAAGCCGCCAATGTCGGAAATTTGTTCTGTGGTGGGGTAATAGTCTAAGATTTGGGTTTGACGAATCGATTGGCGTTTTTCTTCTAACACCATTTCCACGTCATCGGGTTGGATTTGCCCCTGCGCCGCGATCGCTCGGGCTAAGACCCGGCGTATCCGTTCTAAGGATAACCCTTGACAAGAGCGCACCAGTTCATCT
>CAZNNK010001263.1:0-1911 GCA_964574085.1 uncultured Coleofasciculus sp. | reverse complement strand
ACCGTCACGACAAACTCACCACCCTAAAACACTGGATACTCAGCGAACACAGCCGCATCATCACCCTCACCGGATTATCAGGAATTGGCAAAACCGCCCTCGCCCGACAACTCGTCGAACAGATAAAAGACCACTTTACTCACATCCTCTGGTGCAACCATCGCAAATTCCCCAACCTAGAAACCCTGCAAAACCACATCCGCCAGTTTCTCGCCGCAACCTCCACCCCGAACGCATCGCTCCTAGACTATCTGAGACATCACCGCTGCTTGCTCATCCTAGACAACCTGCAAGAGGCTCTAACCCCCGGTGAATTTGTCGGAACCTACCGTCGAGACTATCAAGGCTATGGTCAACTCATTCATGAACTCGGGACATTCTCTCACCAAAGTTGTATTCTGCTGCTGAGTTGGGAACACCCCCTCGAAATCGCCGCCTTAGAAAGCGAAACCCGCCACTGTAAAACCCTTCCCGTTCAGGGGTCTCCTCAACTCGCCACCCAAATCCTCCGCGATCGCCAACTCAAAGACCCCAATACCTGGCCAGAACTCACTCAGCTTTATAACAACAATCCCTTGTGGCTAAACCTTACCGCTTCAACAATTCTCGATTTATTCAACGGTAGTGTTCAGCAATTCCTCTCCTATCCCACTCTCTTTTTAGGAGACTTAGAAGCCGTCCTCAAGCTCCATTACCAACGCCTTGGGAACGCCGAAAAAACCCTGTTGCACTGGTTAGCCAACCAAGACTCCCCCGTCAACCTCAACCAAAAACCCCCCAATCTACTCTCAGATCGAGAGTTTCTCAAAGCCATCCAATCTCTCAAACGACGCAGTTTATTAGAATCCTCATCCAATTTAAGCCTACAGCCCGTCATTCGACAATACATCCGCAGTAACTATTCAGGTGAGGAAGGCTTGACAAACGAGCCAAGAGCCGTAGCGTAGAATTATGGACTTTAAGCCAAGCCGCTTCAATTCCATTAACAATAGTTTCAGAGTTAGGAAATCCTGATTCAACGGTTTCCGAGTAAACCGCTTGGCGAATGACTATCTCAGTAAACAGGGATTTTAATATAGCGTTTTCATTTGAGTTGTGAACCCCACCCCTGCCCTCCCCTTGCTAAGGGGAGGGTTTGGGAGGGGTAAGATTTTCACGTTTCATTTGGAAACACTATATATCTAAGTGGTTAATACTTGCAAAGTTAATCAAAGGCGTAGCATTACAAATGACTTTAACCATCCCACAATCCTGATTGAATCGCTTCGATATCCTCTGCTAAATCATCTTTGTCGTATTGCCGAACAATATGATTTTCTCCCAACAGTTTTTGAAATTCCCACACAGAATAATTCAACAATCGACGGGCTTGACTAAAGGTAAATATCTGGTTTTCATAAAGTTGCATGGCAATTTGTTCCAAAACTGCCGTCTCACCTTGTTCAATTAATTCGATGGGAATTTGTATATTAATTGCTTGCATCTACCATCACCTCATCATTTCAAAAGACATCCATTAATCACTCTCGCGATCTCCACCGGATAAGCTGTTCGGCATTTAAACCATAATGTCAAGAATTGCGAGATCCTTGTAGTGCGAGCATCTTGCTCGCTACTATAGCGCTTCGCGCTGGTCTAGTTACATCGAAATGAGTTATGAAGACTCAGAGTAATGGATTTGGCGGTATAATAATACAGAAACACAAGAATTGTTAGACCTATTAATTTTGTCGGAGTGAATTTTTCATTCCTTCCTAATGCTCTCAGTCAGGATCTGCGGAATGTAAGTTATAAGGCGATCGCCGTAAAATCAATTTTAATCAGGCTCTTGGGCAAGAGCTAAGATACGCTGATACAGCTGGGGGCTGACGCGAAAACCAGCCTCGTTGATCAGGGCATCCATAACAGGTT
>CAZNNK010001262.1:0-1912 GCA_964574085.1 uncultured Coleofasciculus sp. | reverse complement strand
ACTTCAATCATTCATCGCCAACAAATAATTAGTGTTTTACTCTGGAGAAAATCCACTATAATTGCTTGAGTTAGGTGGGTGGGTTTCAGAATTGGGTTGGATTTAGTTAAAATAGCGATCGCACCCCTTATCTTCTAAACGTTTCACCGATGGCAGATGTAAATGGTACTTGGCTGGGAACCTATTGGCAGTGGGGCATTCCCACGAGATTTGAGGCAACACTGCTGCATAGTGGCAATACCGTGACGGGTAATATCTTAGATGACAGCTACTTGGGCGAAGCGTCGCTAACTGGGGAAGTTATTGGACGCCGGATTAGCTTTATTAAACGCTATCTCGCGAGTTCCAACTATCCCATTAGTTACATCGGTACAATCTCTGAATCGGAAGACTTTATGCACGGACAGTGGAGTATCGGTGGCGTTGACTCCGGTTCCTGGGAAGCCCGTCGCAGTGGTGAAAATTTAACTGTGGATTTACAAAAAGCCCAAGCTAACCGAGTACCGACTTTAACAGGTGTATGAGGGCAAAAGTAACTGACTACCTCTTAGAGATAGGGGAGATGGGGAGAATTTAGCGGGTTAGTTATGTCTGTCAAGTGGCATCTGTTAAACGATTGATGCAGAAAATAATGATAAATAGGGTAGCGGATTGGGCATAATAATGGAATAGATGTTGAAAAAAGCAAAAACGATAAATGATAGTCAAAGGCTTGAATAAATTTCTCAGCTTTAGCGCCTTAATTCTATTAGGATTAACAGCCACATTACTAATTTCTCTCCCTGCCATTTCCCAACCGGGCGATACAACCTTGCGTTCTTTAGCCCAAGAACAAAATTTCCACATAGGCGCAGCCGTATCGATAAAAGCCCTTCGCAACGATCCCACCTATCGGGAGGTATTGGCGCGGGAGTTCAACATGGTTACACCTGAGAATGTGATGAAAATTAAGCCCATTCATCCAGAACGCGATCGCTACGATTTTACTGCTGCTAACGAAATCGTTGCCTTTGCTAAAGCCCATCAGATGCAGATACGCGGTCACACCTTGGTTTGGCATCGCAGTTTACCCGACTGGTTAACTGAAACCGAGTGGACGCGGGAGGAGTTGATAGATATTTTGCGGCGACATATCTTTACCGTAGTTGGTCACTACCGAGGTGATATTGTTGCCTGGGATGTCGTCAATGAAGCCGTTGCAGGTAAAGATTCTCTCAGAAAAACCATTTGGCAGCAAGGAATTGGATCAGACTATGTTGAGTTAGCGTTTCGCTGGGCGCATGAAGCTGACCCCAACGCGCTCCTATTTTATAATGATTATGGTGGAGAAGGATTAGGGGAAAAATCTGATGCGATCTACGCCTTTGTTAAGGATTTGCTAGAGAAAGATGTACCTATTCATGGCGTTGGCTTGCAGATGCACACAAGTATAAAAAATCCGCCCAAACCCGAAGACGTAGCCGCCAATATCAAGCGGTTGGAGGAGTTAGGACTAGAGGTACATATTACTGAAATGGATGTGCAAATCCACAACGGTACAGGAACTGAGGAAGAGAGATTGGTCAAACAGGCAACGGTTTATCAGGATATGTTAGGCGTCTGTCTAAAAGCGCCTAATTGTACAGCATTTGTCACCTGGGGATTTACCGATAAATTTACCTGGATTCCCGGCTTCGTCGGTCAGCCAGACTTGCCCTTAATCTTTGATAAATCCTATCGTCCCAAACCAGCTTATCAGGCTTTAGTCGAAGTTCTCAGTACCGCCAATAATTAGGGTCTGCTGAATAAGTGGTGAGGTGAGGGGAAGCAGGGGAAGCAGGGGAAGCAATGATACATTTTCCCTGATAGCGGTGCAAGTTAGGGAATCTGTAGGGGCGGGTTTAGGGAATCTGTAGGGGCGGGTTTAGGGAAT
>CAZNNK010001261.1:0-1914 GCA_964574085.1 uncultured Coleofasciculus sp. | reverse complement strand
CACCACTTTGTCCCCTGCGGCTATGGCTCCTGTGAAAGCGCGAGGTTTTGGTGTTGGAATCGATTCTCCAATCCTGTTTAACCACTCTTCTTTCCTAACTTCAGCCTTAGCTCTCTGTTCTAAACGATAACTTACGAGGCTGGTATTGGGTCTAGGTTGGAACGTTTCCTCGACAACTTTTCCGGATTCATACCCATAAACTTTTGTTGCCGCCACCACGTCACCAAGGTCAACATGTTTAATTCCACCTGCTACACCCACAAAGAGTACAACAGTCGGCTTAAAGTAATCAATGGCTCGCTTCGTTTCTACCGCCGCCTCAGTATTACCTGCGCCGATTTCAACAATTCCTATTTGCCATAATTGACCATTAGATAAGAAGTTTCCTCGTTCATAGATAGTGCCTTCATGGTGTATCTCTTCCTTGAGATTTGTCAAGTGAGCGCGAACAGCTCTATATTCAATAGGAATAGCCGTGAGGATAACAGCGCACTGCAAATTTTGAGTTTCTTGTCTTAATTGCACCGATTCTTGAGCAACAGGTGTCTCAGTTAACTCCTCTCGCAGTTGTTGAAGTAGTTTATCTACTTTTGCCCGGTTGTCTACACCCATATCTTCACGAATCACTTCCAACAAGGCGCAAAGTGCTAGTTTGCCAGTGGGTATTTTTCCTAAACGAACCAGTTCCGTCACCATGTTAGTGATGAAAGAATCCACAGGTGTATTTAAAACCAGGCGATTCAACACAGGTGTATCCATGCCTAACGCCCTGATCAAATAGGCTCGACGCTCATTCTCATCCCGTAAATAGGGTCTGAGTAGAGGCAATAATTTTTCAAGGCTATCGTTACTTATTGCCATTGCCTAACTATCCTTATCGATATTTTCTTCAGGTGTCCGCCTGAATGCTGAATAATTGCCACGCGATCGCCTCTCCGCATTTGCCTACTATTGAGAACAAGGAGACTGCCAAAGTCAGGCAAATCTTTTAGGAATACAACTATATAGTCTAATTCAGGATTCGTGTAAGATGCACCTCCGGTAACGCCTGAGCCGTCTGTATTTCGCATTCTTTACCGTTTGGGGTACACCTGCCAACGTTTCTGCAACCAAGCGTCTGCGATCGCGCATATAGGCAAAGTCGGGTAAATTCTGAACATAATCTGTAAATACACCAGCGCTCAACGCTATAATACTGAGCTGTTGGGTTTCCTTCGTCAACCCAACCTACAAATTACTGATGTAGCAGCAGGTTTAGCCGTCAATTGTGCTGTGCTTTACTGGCTAAAATTGCCAATTTAAATGCCCTGTTTATAGTTTTACCCCATTCGTAAAGACAAATTGGAACAGAAACAAAGAAAACCGATTGCTTATTCATAAAATCTTCAATGTTATCATCAGCAGATGAAATGACAATGGGGATAGTTTTAATTAAACTATTTGTACGCAAATAACTTAATAGTTTAACTCCATTTATATAGTGCCAGCCTTGTATGTAGATGATATGGACAAATCTTTTCGGGTTTATTTCTTGCTGTATTTTGTATAATAAATTACCATTGGCTAAATTTGTATAATTGGCATCTATTACAATTAAATCAAAATCTTCAAACCCAGCAAAATACGCCAAAGCATCTTCAAATACAGCTCTCATTGCTTGATGATACTTGGGTACATCTATAACTATAATTTTCCGTTTTAATTTCTGACCATTCATAGTGGAAATTTAGCTCATGCTGAGTACATGGTTCTGCTCATCAGCATACAAAGGTGCCATTGGCTAGACAACCTCATTATTGGCGCGAATCGCTGCTGCAATGTCTTCGGGATGACCATCAGCATACGCCCAAGCATTGACCAGATCAGCCGCACTGATGTGAGGATAGTCTTGTAGAAGTTGGGCTTCACTGATGC
>CAZNNK010001260.1:0-1915 GCA_964574085.1 uncultured Coleofasciculus sp. | reverse complement strand
AATGAACAACAAAACCCGCCCTCCCCACCGATAAATGAACAACAAAACCCGCCCTTATCCCTAAATCGAATGCCACTGACTGGTATGCTGGTGGGCAATGCCCACCCTACGGTCTATCAAAGATTTCGGCGATTCCCTAATGTTTATTTCAGTGCCATTATCCCGAAATCAGGTAAAGACGTGCAATGATACCATCAAGCGTCGTCTAATGCGGCAATACCAGGAAGTACCTTACCTTCCAGCAATTCCAGACTTGCCCCACCACCTGTGGAGATATGGCTCATTTGATCAGCCACACCAACTTTTTCTACAGCCGCAACCGAGTCACCACCGCCGATAATCGTGGTTGTGCCTTTCTTAGTCAGATCGGCTAGAGTCCGCGCGATCGCTTCGGTGCCAGCGGCAAACTTGTCAAACTCAAATACCCCCATCGGACCATTCCAGATCACCGACTTACAATCGCCTAATGCCTCCTGGAAGACTTTCACGGAATCAGGACCAATATCTAGTCCCATCCAGCCATCAGGAATCGACTCAACGCTGACGGTTTGAGAATTGGCGTCAGCGGCAAAGTTATCAGCAACGACAACATCTGTGGGTAAGAGTAAGTCTACCCCTTTTTCCTTTGCCTTGGCTTCCAAGGACTTTGCCAACTCCAGCTTATCCTCTTCCACCAGCGACTTACCGACACTCAAGCCACGGGCTTTGTAGAAGGTGAAAATCATGCCACCGCCAATCAGCAGTTTATCTACCTTATCCAGTAAGGTTTCAATCACGCCAATCTTACTCGACACCTTAGATCCACCAATAATCGCAGCTAAGGGGTTCTGGGGATTTTCAATCGCATTTTGCAGATACTGGAGTTCTTTCTCAATTAAATACCCCGCCACAGAGGGCTGTAGGTGATGAGTAACTCCTTCGGTTGAAGCATGGGCGCGGTGTGCCGTACCAAAGGCATCGTTGACATAAACATCGGCTAGGGCGGCTAACTTTTTGGTAAACTCCGGATCATTCTTTTCTTCCCCTGGGTGGAAGCGGAGATTTTCCAGTAACGCCACCTGACCATTATCCAGGCTGTCAACCTGAGACTTAACCCCATCGCCAATACAGTCATCGCACTTGACCACTGTTTGACCCAGTAATTCAGACAGACGATTCGCCACGGGTGTTAGACGGAGGCTGTCCTTCACTTGTCCCTTAGGACGCCCTAAGTGGCTACACAGAACCACCTTGGCATTCTTTTTGATTAAATCTTGGATTGTCGGCAGAGCCGCTCGGATGCGGGTATCATCGGTAATCGTACCATTCTCATCTAGTGGCACATTCAGGTCGGCTCGCACCAATACCCGTTTTCCGGCTAAATCGGACTCATTTAAATTTGCTACAGTTTTTTTGGACACAGTAATACTCTCCTCTAATTGCCTGTATCTGATGCTTTGCGATCTGATCGCGTGCCAGTGGTTGTATGCTTAATGATTGCCCCCAGATTTACATCTGTAGAGCAATCCACTCAATCATTAGGATCAAGAGTATGTATTCTCTTTTCCCGTCCACATTTTACCGGAGTCCGTGTCCTTCAAGGTGATTACAATGTTTAAGACTGTCTTATTTCCCCTTGACCAAAGCCGAGAAGCCCGTGAAGCGGCGGAAGTTGTCGCCAATATCGTCCAAAAGTATGAAAGTAACTTAGTTTTGCTCTCGGTCGTCGAAAAACCTAACCCGGATGACCCATCGCCAAATCCGGACATCATGTCCCCGGAGATGGTTGCCGAACTACTCAAAGGCGCTCAGGCGATGTTTAACCAGTATGGCATTAAGACTGAAACCCTAAGTCGGGAAGGCACACCCCCATTTACAATTTGTGATGTTGCCGACGAAATTAATGCCGATCTAATTATTATGGGCTGTCGCGGAT
>CAZNNK010001259.1:0-1921 GCA_964574085.1 uncultured Coleofasciculus sp. | reverse complement strand
GCAATAACAGGGGTTTCAGGCGTTTTTATTAGGGGTGTTTGACCGGACATGATATCACTAATCGCTCATAATAGATGAAAGTGTAATTAGTTTAAACCTTACTAAGTTGGTGGCGATGATTCCGATTAATAAAGCCAAACAGCAATTGCAAGATTTGATTGATGCCGTGAGTCAATCCCATGAGCCGATTGTTATTACTTCAGGAAGTAGCAATGCGATTTTACTGTCTGAAGCTGATTGGTTGGCGATTCAGGAAACGCTGTATCTACTTTCGATACCGGGAATGCGGGAATCAATTCGTGCTGGTTTGGCGACTCCGATTGAAGAATGCGATCGGGAGTTGGAGTGGTGACTTGGCAACTTATCTACACCAAACAGGCTCAGAAAGATGCCAAGAAGCTGTCTCAAAGTAATTTACGAGACAAAGCGCAAGCACTACTCGATATGAGTAGTTTTGTGACAATATCACTGAAGGTGCGATCGCTATCCTCATTAGCGTGGAAGTGCAAATGCTACATTTGGCATTGATGCTATGTTGGACAGGAGTAGATGTTATCCTGCATGGAATAAAGTTGGAGGTTTAATCAAAGGACAAGAAGCGTCAAAATTAGGAAATTCACAGCTGTGGCAACTCCAACTGGTGTATTATCTAATAGAGAATGTGGAGACATAGCATGCTACGTCTCCACGTTATTTATCTATTATGAATTCCAATCCCACATCACGGGATTATCGTCTAGGGGATCAGTCACAATACGTCCGATCGCGTCAATTTCTTGCAGTTCTTCTTGAGATAAGTTAACCTCAGCCGCCTTAGCATTACTTGAGGATTGTCCTTCATGACGCGCCCCCGCGATCGCATTCGTTTGCGGTTGGGCAATTAACCAGGCGAGGGATAATTGAGCCAGACTACAATTATGGCGTTCGGCAATTGGGCGCAGTTTATCTAAAGCTTGCTGAACTCGTTGATAGTTTTCCCCTTGAAACAGACGATTTTTGGCACGATGATCCCCTTCTGGGAATTGATGATCAAGTCCAAATTTACCCGTGAGCAATCCTTGGGCAAGAGATGAGTATGCCAGGATTGATATATTATGCTCAATACAGTAGGGTTGGGCATCCTGCTCCACTTGACGCCAAAACAAGGAGTAGGGAGGCTGTAAGCTCTCAATCTTCCCATACTGCGCTGCTTCTTCTAACTGAGCGCGGGAGAAATTTGATACACCAATTGCCCGAATTTTGCCCTGTTCCTTTAGCTTATTCAAGGCGCTCATTGGCTCCTCAAGCGGCACCACCTCAGTATTAAATGTTCCGGGGGGCCAATGAATTTGGTAGAGGTCAATATAGTCCGTCTGTAGATTTTTCAGAGAGCGATCGCAGGCTTCGATGACTTGATCGTGTTTCAGGTTTCCCACCCACACTTTGGAGGCATAAACCACTTGATCGCGTACATCTGATAATGCCTGGGCAACAATCTGTTCGGAATGCCCCTTGCCGTAGATTTCTGCGGTATCCACCGTCGTGATACCCGCATCAAAAGCGGCTCGGATGGCTTTAATCGTTTCCGCGTCTTCAATCCCCACCCAGGCACTCTTACCCGCCTGCCAGGTACCCATGATAATCGGTGTGATTTGGATATCGGAGGTGCCTAAAGGTCGTGTTTCCATAACAAATTCCTGTAATCTAGACCATTTTAACTGGAATAAGGGACTAACCAATAAGCCAATCCCATCAAATCTTCTACGTTGAGACGAACTATACAGCCGGACATGATATGAGGAAAAACCAACCAGTTATCGACAATCAGTAGATCATAAAATGTGGCAGCAATACGATATTGAACTCCAAAAATGTATCCAAAATGAAATCTCCCCCATCTTCCCCATCTTCCCCATCTTCCCCATCTTCCCCATCTTCCCCA
>CAZNNK010001258.1:0-1923 GCA_964574085.1 uncultured Coleofasciculus sp. | reverse complement strand
TTTTTCGTTTCGACCTTCTTAATCCGTACATCCGCGAGCAAAAGGAAGTGATAATTTGGTATAGTCTGATAGTTTCATGTTTATATATTACCAAACATGAAACTATCAGACTATATTGTTATTGAAACTTTACAATACTTTTAATTCGGCTGTACTCATCGCTTCAAAGTTCGGCTTCATTCAAAAACCTCCATAATCCATTAGGTTGGGCCCTTGGAATGTAGGCGAAGCCTTCTCGTACTCCGGAGGAGATCCCGAAGGGTAGAGTAACCCAACAAGTGCAGGTTAGCATGAACATTATGTTAAACCTGACATGCTCCCAAAACCATCAGCGGATTTTTGATGTTGCCGAAGCTAGAGGGATGATTTGACGCTTCGATGAAGCCGATGGGATGGTCTGTTAAGCGCACTCAAGTACAGCCGGGAAATTTAAAGTACAATTTCTTGTCCTTTATCGGTAAAGCGAACGTCTTTAATATTGAGTCGAGGGTTTTCTAACAAGGTTTTGCGGATACTACCAAATAATGCCAATTGTTCGCACATCGAGAGGGAGACAAATTGACGCTGAGAATCTGGAGACAAGCGTAAATCGATAGTAGCGATACCGTTATTAAGATTAACGCGATAACCCGCTAAATCCAAATCCCCCGAACTCACTTGGGTGACCACGGTTCCCACAGACGCCGTTACCGGAGTTTCTGCTGCAACAGTCACGGGTTCAGGGATAAGGGTTTCACATTGACTGTCTGTGCGATAAATATTCAGGGTTATGGTTTCAACAGCATCGGCGGGTTGAGGCGTCGATGCTGGATTCACCTCTGGGATAACAGAAGAATCCGGTTGGGCGATAAGTGAGGCGGTTGAGTCATGATTGGCTGGGGTGGGAGGTGACGACACAGAAGACTTTTCAACGGGATTATGAGGAATTCCTTTACTATTTGCAGCCAGCCAACCCCAGCCACCAACACCAGCAATAATCAGTCCTGCGATCGCGGGGATAAAATAGGGTTGAATACGAGTCATAGTTAACGCTGATTGCCTCGGGTAGATGTTCGTAACTATAGGATTCGAGGTAAATGGCTACTCATCCGGAGCAAAATTAGTCAACAGCGAAAGCGCGATCGCACGTTTACCTGACATAATAAATTCTGTAGGGGCGGGTTTGACCAACAACGTAACGGTTTTCGGGAACAACGTATCTAAACCCGCCCTCCTCTCCACCCCAATCGTGCAAAAAATAATCCCACGTAGAGGTATATAATACAGCATTTCTCAATCTAGTGAGGTACAGTAACAAGACGAGGTTAGCCTCTGTGAGCGCAAAAGTCTTATTTTCAATGTACCTCGCCAGCATGGAAAACGCTGTATACGCGATCGCACGTTTATCTGACAATAACTTGAGTGTGAGATTTGCCCTAGGATTCAAATACCAGAGGAATCGATTCATCCCAGCTATGAAGATTCTCAGGATGCAAATGATCGTTTTGCCAATTCCAGGGATTTTTTAGGATATAGTCACGAATAGCGGTTAATGATTCTTCGTGGCGGATGATATGTTCATAATAACCCCGTTGCCATACAGAGATACCCGCTTGGGAACGAAGTTGATTAATACGACGGGATGAAAAGGTTTTGAAGCCGCGAACAATTTCCGGTAATCCGTAAATTTTCGAGGGTTGATGGTTGGATTTTGCCAAGGCGATAGATTCTGTAGGGGCGGGTTTTACAGCCAACGTAACAGTTTTGGGGAATAACGTCTCTAAACCCGCCCCCTCCCAACCGCTATCGTGTAAAAAAATAATCCCATGTACATGATTGGGCATAATTATGAAAGTATCTAATTGCACGCCGTCGTAACGTTTGGGTAAGATATCCCAATTAAATTTGACGGCTTCGCCATAGCGACTCAGTTGCATTTCCCCA